>JBFIEP010000374.1:0-3560 GCA_041603335.1 Elusimicrobiota bacterium
CTTTCCCTTTTGCTATCCTATTTATGTCGCTAATATGCCGATTTGGAATACAAATACCGTAAGGCGTCTGATATGGACTGAGGGCGCCTTGCGGCTTTTTTATTGGGGGAAGGAATAAATGCCTACGTATATTGGACGGAACCGCGAAGTTCGCCGCTGCTACGGATTTGACGAAATCGCCATCGTACCCGGAAACATCACTGTTAACCCGGAAGAAGTCGACACCAGCATTAAAATCGGCAATGTCGAATTAGAAATTCCTTTTCTCGCATCAGCAATGGACGGAGTCGTAAACACCAACTTTGCCATCGCGATGGGCAAGGCAGGCGGACTCGGCGTCCTCAATCTAGACGGCATCAATACCCGCTATGAAAAACCCGCTGAAATTGTAAGCCGCATCGCGACCGCCACTCCCGACGAAGCGACCCAACTCGTACAAGAACTCTACAAGGTAGAACCGAAAGAAGAGCTCATTGGCAAACGCGTTGCCGAAATCAAAGAAGCCGGCGTCAATTGTGCGGTTTCAACAATTCCCCAAAACGCTGCAAAGTACGGACCCATCGCCGCCGCCGCAGGCGCAGATCTGTTCTTCGTCCAGTCAACGGTTACCACGGTTCGTCACAAGGCAACCAAGTATAAAGCATTCGAAATCGGGAAATTCTGCAGCGAAATGAAAATTCCCGTCGTCGTCGGGAACGCGGTCGGCTACGACGTCGCCATCGAGCTCATGGAAGCCGGGATTTCGGGCCTTCTCGTCGGCGTTGGCCCCGGCGCCGCCTGCACCACCCGCGGAGTTCTTGGCCTTGGCGTCCCCCAAGTCACAGCGACAATCGACTGCGCGGCAGCCCGGGATTTCTACTTCAAAAAAACCGGCCGATACGTTCCGATCATGACCGACGGCGGGATGTCTACCGGCGGTGATATCTGCAAAGCCTTCGCCTCGGGATCGGATGCCGTTATGGTTGGATCGGCATTCGCCAAAACAAAGGAAGCACCCGGACAAGGATACCACTGGGGCATGGCAACACCTCACGCAAATCTGCCCCGCGGAACGCGCGTGCGCGTCGGCGTGACCGGAACGCTCGACGAAATCCTATTCGGCCCCTCCCGCCTTGATGACGGCAGTCAAAATCTCGTCGGCGCCCTAAAAACATGCATGGGAGCCGTTGGGGCCTCAACTATCAAAGAGATGCAGGTGACTGAAATTATCATCGCCCCCTCGATCAAAACAGAAGGGAAACTGTTCCAGCGTGCCCAACAAATCGGAATGGGCAAGTTCTAAATGATCGTAATTCTCGACTTCGGATCGCAGTATACCCAGCTCATCGCGCGGCGCTTGCGCGAGCTTGAAGTGTTCTGTGAAATCCTTCCCTTCTCGACCCCGCTTGAAGAGATCCAACGGCGCGAACCGACCGGACTCATCCTTTCCGGCGGTCCCTCGAGCGTGCACGCGGCGAAGTCGCCGCGTCCGAAGAAGGAAATTCTCGAATCGGGATTGCCCATTCTCGGCATCTGCTACGGAATGCAGCTGCTGGTGCAAATGCACGGCGGGAAAGTCGCTGCGTCGAATAACCGTGAATTCGGACTCGCCAAAGTACAACTCAAGGGGAAAGATCCGCTCTTCACCGGCCTTTCAAAAAACCTTGATGTCTGGATGAGCCACGGCGACAAAGCACTCCGGCTCGGGAACGGCTTCAAGGTACTTGCAAAAACACCCTCGGCGCCCTATGCGGCAATCGGCGATGCCAAGCGTCGTTGGTACGGCGTACAGTTCCATCCCGAAGTCGCGCATACGCCCCAAGGCGACAAGATTCTCAAGAATTTCGCCCGCCGTATTTGCGGTGACAAACGGCGATGGAACATGAAGGGATTTCTCAATGAAGCGGTTAAGGATATCCGGCGGCAAGTAGGAAACGAACGCGTCCTCCTTGGTCTTTCAGGCGGAGTCGACTCTTCGGTCGCCGCCGCGTTAATCCACAAGGCTATCGGAAAAAAACTCCACTGCATTTTTGTCGATCACGGACTGCTTCGCTACGGCGACAAAGAACGCATGAACCGAATCTTCAAGAAAGGCATGGGCCTAAACTTAAAGATCGATGATGCGTCTAAAGTTTTTTACAAGCGGCTAAAAGGCGTAGCCGACCCGGAACGGAAACGGAAAATCATCGGCCGCACGTTCATCGAAGTGTTTGACAAGGATGCCAAACGCCTCGGGAAGGTAAAGTTTCTCGCGCAAGGCACACTCTATCCCGATGTGATCGAATCGGTTTCAGTCCATGGCCCCTCGGTGGTCATCAAGAGTCATCATAATGTCGGCGGCCTTCCTAAACGCATGCGCATGAAGCTCGTGGAACCCTTGCGAATGCTGTTTAAAGACGAAGTTCGCGAACTCGGCCGTGAGCTGGGGCTTCCGGAAGAAGTAATCGGACAGCATCCCTTCCCGGGACCGGGCCTGGCGATCCGTATTTTAGGGTCGGTCACGCCGGAAGCAGTCAAAACACTTCAAAAAGCCGATGGGATCATGCAGGAAGAACTCCGCAGCGCCGGATGGTACGACAAAATCTGGCAGGCCTTCGCCGTTCTTCTTCCCATCAAGTCCGTCGGAGTTATGGGCGACGCCAGAACGTATGAAAACGCAGTGGCACTGCGCATGGTAGGAAGCCGGGACGGAATGACCGCTCATTGGATTCATTTACCGTATGACCTGCTCGGGCGAATTTCCAGCCGCATTGTAAACGAAGTCCGCGGCATTAACCGCGTCGTTTACGACATCAACTCTAAACCACCGGCGACGATTGAATGGGAGTAGCCATGGAAGCGAGTCTCGAGCGAGTCTACCGCGGAAAGGTCCGCGACATCTATGCCGCCGGACCCGACCGATACTTGATGGTCGCGTCCGACCGCATCTCCGCTTTCGACTCGGTGCTTTCCCCCGACATCGCCGGGAAAGGCGAATTACTGACCCGGATCTCACGATTTTGGTTTGAAAAAACGGCACACATCGTTCCCAATCACATGATCTCCGCGGATTTAGATGAGATCAACAATCTCGTCCCTGAAGCCAAGCTCGACAATTCCTTCGCCGGCCGCACCATGCTCGTTAAAAAGGCAAAACGAATTGACGCGGAATGCGTTATACGGGGCTACATCGCCGGCTCCGGATGGAAGGAATATCAAAAAACCGGAGCCATTTGCGGTCACGCGCTTCCCAAAGGCCTTAAGCTCGCACAAAAACTTCCCGCTCCGATTTTCACACCCGCGACGAAGGCCGATGAAGGTCACGATGAAAACATCAGCCGCGAAGCCCTTGCCGAACTCGTTGGGGCCGAAACCGCGCGCGACCTGGAACGCTTGAGTCTTGAACTCTATACCTTTGCCTCGAAGCACATGGCAGAACGCGGCTTAATTCTTGCCGATACGAAGTTTGAATTTGGAATGATCGACGGGCAAATCACTTTAATAGATGAAGCCCTAACGCCCGACTCCTCCCGATTCTGGGAAGCCGCCAAATACGAGGAAGGAACATCTCCCGCGAGCTTTGACAAGCAGTTCGTCCGCGA
>JBFIEP010000375.1:0-3544 GCA_041603335.1 Elusimicrobiota bacterium
GCGGGAATATCCATGGTATGCCGTTGGCCGCACTTTTAGGCCTTGGGGATAGGAGGCTCGTTGGTATCGGCGGTAAGGGTGCCAAGGTCAAAGCCCGCAACGTTGCTCTCATTGGAATCCGTGATTTGGATGAAAACGAGAAGCACAATCTCCGGGAAACCGGGGTCCATGTTTTTACCATGAAGGAAATTGACCGTTACGGGATGCCCCGAGTGTGTGAGCGTGCGATTGAAGCCGCTTCGGATCAAACCGAGGGTATCCACGTGAGTTTCGATATCGACGCCGCTGACCCGGCGTTGGCGGTGGGAACCGGAACGAAAGCCCGCGGCGGACTAACGTACCGTGAGTGTCATCTTCTTATGGAAATGTTGGCTGATTCTGAAATGCTTTGCGCCCTTGATATGGTCGAAGTAAACCCGCTTGAAGATGCGTATAACCAAACCGCGGTCCTCGCTTCCGAATTGATTCAGAGTGCGATGGGCAAGAGTATTTTCTAATGAATGTTGCCGCAACTCCTAAAATAAATTCCATGGACTCTCTCGACATCAAAGATAAGCGTGTTTTGATTCGTGTGGACTACAACGTCCCGCTGGATGGGGACCGTGTTGCCGATCCCACGCGCATTGAGCGTACAATCCCTACCTTGCGCGCGCTGCTCGAGAAAGGTCCGAAGTCCCTGGTTCTGATTGCCCATCTCGGTCGTCCCAAAGGAGAGCGCAATCCGAAATACAGCCTTAAGCCCGCTGTCGGCGAGCTTGAGCGCCTGCTCGGTGAAAAGGTCACCTTTGTCGATGATTGCATCGGAGAAGCCGCTCAAAAGGCCGCCGAAGCCGGCGGTGTGGTTCTCTTGGAGAATCTCCGCTTTCACAAGGCGGAAAAGAGCAATGATCCCGAGTTTGCCAAGGAACTCGCGAAACTCGGCGACTGTTTCGTGCAGGATGCGTTCGGTGCTCTGCACCGAGCCCACGCCTCTACGGCCGGTGTCGCCGGGCTCCTCCCGTGCGCCTCGGGGCTGCTCGTTGATAAAGAGCTTAAATTTTTAGAGGGTGTGATGGCTGACCCGCATCGGCCCTTTGTTGCCGTTTTGGGAGGGTCTAAGGTCTCCGATAAACTTGCGGTTACATTCCAACTGATGAATAAGGTTGATGCTATCCTTATTGGCGGCGGAATGGCTTATACCTTCTTGAAGGCGCAGGGCTTTGAAATAGGGAAGTCGCTCTTGGAATCCGACCGGATTGAGGACGCAAAGGCCGTTTTAGCCCGCGCTAAAGAGAAAGGCGTCGAAATCCTACTTCCTTCCGATCATGTCGCGGCCGCAGAGTTTAAAGCGGATTCTCCCGCTGAAACAACAGAAACTCAAGTGATCCCAAGCGATAAAATCGCGCTCGACATCGGTCCGAAGACGGTCGAGCTTTTCTCTAAGCGCATCCGGGCAGCGAAGACCGTTTTTTGGAACGGCCCGATGGGCGTTTTTGAAATGGATGCCTTTTCGAAGGGCTCCAGGGCGACTGCCGAGGCCATGGCGGAAGCGACTGACAACGGAGCCGTGACCGTTGTGGGCGGGGGAGATTCCCTCGCTGTCTTAAAATTAACCGGTTTAGGACCGAAGATGTCCCATTGTTCGACGGGCGGCGGGGCGAGTCTGGAACTGCTTGAGGGCAAAATACTTCCGGGACTACAGGCTCTTTCAAAGTCCTGATTTTTGCTATAATCACAATCCGATGCACGCATTTCTAATGACGATTCACGTATGCGCATGCTTGCTGCTGATCCTGTCTGTTCTTCTTCAGGCTGGACGCGGAGCGGGTTTTGCGGTGTTCGGCGGAGGGGGAGATCAGATGTTTAATTCCCCGTCCGGATCCTCGTTCCTCAAGCAGGCGACGACGGTCCTAGCAAGCACATTTGCCGTGACTTCCTTGATGCTGACGCTGCTCTCATCGCGCGTCGGCATGAACAGTGTCACACAGAAAGATTTGAAGGTCCCGGGCGCGCCAGCTCAGCAGTCAGGCGCGGCCATGCCGCCGGCGGACACCTCAACCCCGGCAACTATCCCAGCTAAAGAAGCTCCTAAAAAAGCTCCCGCTGGGAAGTAAGGCAATAGTCGTACACCAAGCGCAGGTGGCGGAACTGGCAGACGCGCACGCTTGAGGGGCGTGTGGGGCAACCTGTGCGGGTTCGAGTCCCGCCCTGCGCACCATATAGATAAGAAGACCCCGACCAAAATGGCCGGGGTCTTCTTGTTTTTTGGGGTCTGAAACTTGAGCGTGGTCAACATCGGCAATCAAGTGCCTAGGGGGGGGCGTCGTCAATTGGCCGCTTTCGATAGCACGCTATAATTAGGATATGAAAGATCACATTGAACCCATTCAGAGCGACTTCGGCTCCGTCGAGAGTTCCGATATCGACGCCGTATCCTTCGTTCTTTATGACCGGGACGTATTCCCCACCCCGGCGTCGGAAGCACACACCCTTTAATTAGTAAAGGCATCTACGGAATTCGAGCCTGCGACCTCCTGTTCGCGGGCTCGATTTTTTTATCCCTAAAAGCAGACGATGATGTTTCAGCGGGCTGAGTGAATGAAGGCGATTATTTGAAGAGGCTGGTTAGTACATGGTTTCGAACGCTGAACCCGACTTCGCTGCGATGCCGTTCGAGTTCCGCCAGCAGGTCTGCACGATTAATTGAACCCTGTTGAACCGCCTTCTGTAGGGCATCGACGTACTCCGGGTCCGTGAGCGCATACTCGCGGACCCGGTTGTTTTTGCCCCGTTTACTAAATACCATCGCGGCATCATCCCAATAGATAAGCGCCCATCGGTCACGGGGGAAACGGGGCGGAAAGTGTTCCCGCCCGTAGCCTACAACCGCGAGTTCGATCCCCTTCGACTCCAGCAACCCGCTTAAACGGCCTTCATTGCGTGCCTGCGTGGTTTGCGCCAGTAATCCGTGAAAGAGGTAGCGGCCGTCATAAAACCCCAGGCGACGCCCACCGAAGCGCCATGCCCAGTACCCGCCGAATTCGTAATCCGTGAATGTTTTCCCATCGATGTTGGTTTTCGCAAGGAAATCCGCCGCCCCGCGCGGGAGCCTTTCCCAGCGAACCGGAGCTGACCGCCGATTGCGGGTTCCCCAAAGGGAAAATACCAAGAGGACGATGGCTGCCGCCATTGCCGCACGTTCGTGGGATATGCGCTTGGCCAATAAGGGGAGGCATACGACCGCAAAAAGGGCGGGGTTGCGGACCTGTGCCGCTCCCCATAGGCCGAAGGCGAACAGGGCCGGGGCCCAAAAGAGATCCTCCTTGGTGCGGTCCCGTAGGGCGAGACCCCACGCCGTTATCAGCAGAATCCAGAAGAGAGGAGCGTCTGCAAGCCCGGTCCTGCGCCACTCCTGGATAGCACCTATGCCGCTTGCCGTCGGGGAGGTTAGATCGGTGAGATGCGAGAAAATGGGAGAGAATATTTTCCATCCGTAGGGGTTGAGCAGCGAGGCCGCAATAACGGCCAGCGCGACCCATCCGTATTTCGGATGTTTCCTCTGACC
>JBFIEP010000376.1:0-3535 GCA_041603335.1 Elusimicrobiota bacterium
AAGTGGAAAAGGCGCATCCGAAGGTGTGGAACATTTTCCTCCAGATTCTAGATGACGGCCGCCTCACCGATGGAGAAGGCCGTACGGTAGACTTCAAAAACACGGTCATCATCATGACTTCAAACTCGGGGATGAAGGCGGTACAAAGCCAACATTACGAGCGTCTTCTCACGGCGAAATACTTGGAACTCGCCCAACTTGAAGAAACCGATAAGGCAACTCTGAAAGCGCTTATTGAGCTCGAAATCTCCGAATTAGAAACAGAGAGAGAAGCCGCACTTGAAAAGCGTGCACAAAAACACCAAGGCCAAATCACAAAAGCGGAAGCAGCGGTGGAGGATGTCGCAGATATCCGCGCCTATTCAGAAGCGGCCCAGATTGTAGCGCAGCTGATTGAAGCACGAGACGCCGAGTTGGAAGCAGTGACGAAAGCATTCCAAAAGCGGATCGATGCAGCCAACGCGCGGTTTGATGCTCCCATCGACCCGGCCGAAGCTGAAACCCGGGCGGAAGCAATCAGAGAGTCGATCGCAAAGATAGAGGAGACTTGGGACGCTGAAATCCAGGTCGCAATCCAGGAAGGCGTGCGGGAATTCTTCACCCCCGAGTTCCTCAACCGGCTCGATGAGGATCCGGACTCCAAAGCGAAGTGGATAACGTTTAACCGCTTGAACAAGGAAAACGTTCGCGTCATCGCCGGCATCGAACTGAAGACCTTCTCGAAACTCTTGCTGGACCGTCACGATACCCAACTCGAGTTTTCCGATGAAGTCATCGATCACCTCACCACCACCGGATTCTCGCCCGTTTACGGCGCGCGCCCGGTGAAGGCGGCGATCGAGAAGTACATCGTCGATCCCCTCGCGAAGTGGGTCCTCGAACAAAGTGAACACGGCCTCGACACGCGCGGCAAACGAATCGTTGTCAGTATCGAAAATGAAACGACGAAGTTTGAAGCTTTCGAGCGGGAAAAGGTCTCCCCTGAGAAGAAACGTCTTGAGGGCATCGCTCACGCGATGACTGAAGAAGTCATGCATCTCGTGGAAGACCTCGTCACCGATGAACTTGCCGATCAGCCGTCGGAAGACGCCCCGGTCGCGTCGGAGTCCTTTTTCGACCGTGCCCTGCGTGGGATCAGCAACTTCGGAAAAGCCGAGGAAACTGCAGAAGCACCCGCTGGCCCGCTGCCTGTATTTGCACCGGGGCTGGATGTCACCCTTCACAACGCTAAGGTTGTCGGCGGGGAGCACAACAACGGAAAGAAAGTCGACAAGGCTTTACGCTCAGCATGGCGGGAGCTGGCAAAGGAGGCCGAAGGAAAAGGATATGCGGCTGAAACAGTCTCCTTGTTAAACCAGGATCCTGGCGTTCCCGGAGAATCGTGGGTCAAAAACATGATTCGTCACGCCAAGGAGATGGCCTCAAAGGCAAAGAAGGAAGACCCTGTTATTCTCACGTGGGAAGTCAGCGAACGCGCCGTTACTGTTGTCGTCCGTTCGCCCCACACGATGGATGAAAACGAAAAGACCGCACTCAAGGCGCACCTTACCGGAGAGCCGCCAGCCGATTTAAAAGCGGCCCAACGCAAAGCCGACCAATTGAATCTGACGGCTTCAATGCTTAGAGACTCGAATCTTTTGGATCTCTACCGACGGGCATCGGACATTCCGGGGGCGCGCATCGGCTACCGGACCGACGAAAACGGGACGGAATATATCCTCATCATTCCCAAAGACGCGCCCTCTGCGGGAGCCTCGGCTCCCAGGAGGTCGCTTCAACCCGCCGGGCCAAAGTTAACGCCCCACCAAATTCGTGAACGTGATCGCACCCGCCCGGTTTTCTGGAATATTCTGCATTCCGCTAAGCAGGACGGACCGGCGATCAAGGTCGCGTCCCTGGAAGGTTGGGCGCGCCTGACAACACCCGCAGATCTCCGCGACGCGCGAATGTGGATCCTCAAGGGCAAATGGGCCAATGACGACACCACCAATTCCCGCATGAGTGCCGATAAGCACAAAGTCCAGCTCACCGCCCGGGTTCTCAAGCGCTGGGGAACGGATACGGACCTTCCCGTCCTTGAGAAGATGACCGCCGTCTACAGTAATCACAGCGATTACGACACGCCTGCTCAGATGGCATTGGTGGACGCCTACGCCACCGTTCTTGCACGCGCAGGGCGCGAAGCCGCGCTCGCTGCCTATGACCGGGCCGGGTCCGCGGCGAATGTCAAAATCGCAGCCCAACGCGCACTCGGCAAGGTAGGAAGAGCCGAAGATGTCACGAAACTCATGTCTACGGATGGGAAAACGATTGAGCCCGAGGGATTTGTCAATCTCCTCGAACGGGAAGCCCCGGACCAGTTAACCGCCTTCGTTGCGGAGCATTGGCGCGCCGATGAAGACGGCACCCACTTCAAAGCCCTGAGTGCCACTCAGAGAAAAGCGGTTCTCATGGCAGTCGGACGCTTGGGGATTGAGCCCGACGGCGACTTTCAGGAACTTAAGCAGGTCATTGAAGGCAACCGCGGCGCAGATCGCAAGACGCTCTATGATGCTGCCGAAGCCTTTGCACTTCTGACTGAAAAGCAGCGCCTGGGCGGGAACCTCGAACGCCAGATGGAGGAGTTCCTGTCAAACAACAGCCTCAAGGACTCCGGTTCGAAGTGGTCGATTCTTCTCACTTACCTCTATACGGCACAACGTGTCGGCGGACCTGAACTGCTTCAGTTAATTGAAGCCCTCATGCACCACCCCTCCGCTAACGTTAGCTACAACTACGAACAGCCTTATTTCGAAACGCCCTACACCTGGGCACGCATTGTCGTGCGCACGGGGTTGATCACCCAATACCTCCAACGCCACCGAGGTCCTGACGGCGAGGTGCAGCCCTCGAAGATTGAACAGATGATGGCCTCAACCCATCCCATGGAAGTCGCCGCCGCCTTACACGCGATCTCACTGGCTCAGGGCAATCTTGGCGGGCACGGATCGGAAGAGGAATTGGCCCTTCACACAGGTGATCTTGGAGAACTCGGGGACATGATCGAGCTCGATAATTCCAAGGGGACCACGGGAAATTCGGGCTATCCTGGCGGCATGTACGGCGGGATGTTCCACCGCGGACCGGGCGGACGGTTCTCTCACGATCACGACTTCAATGGCGGGCGTTGGGACCCTCTGGGACCGATGTTTTGATCCCCACGCATTCCACAAGACATCCGGCGGCCCGTTGGGCCGCCGTTTTCTTTTGGTGCGCACTTATCTTCGCCGCATCCTCAATTCCCAATGAAAGCCCCCACCCCCCGAACTGGTCCGATTGGATGGCCGTTGCCAATGTCTTAGCCCGCAAATCCGCCCACGTCATCGAGTACGCCATTTTGTTCATGCTGGTGCGGCGCGCGGTATTTACCACAAATCCAAAATGGCGGCTCAAGGCCTCTTGGGCGGGTTTCATCTTTTGCGTTCTTTATGCGCTCTCTGACGAGTTTCATCAGAACTTTGTCCCAGGCCGCAACGGCCGCCCCCTAGATGTCGGG
>JBFIEP010000377.1:0-3522 GCA_041603335.1 Elusimicrobiota bacterium
ATACGGCTGTGCGCGGTCGGAAGGATGCTCCGATTACCGTTGTTGAATACACTGATTTCCAATGTCCGTATTGTCAGCGCGGCTACAAAATCATGACAGAAAGCATCATGAAGGATTTTGAGGGCAAGGTTCGCTGGTATTTCAAATCTCTCCCGCTTGTTCAGATTCATCCTTGGGCAAAGGGTGCGCACATGGCAGCTGAATGCGCGCGGCATCAGAGTTTGGATAAATTCTGGATGCTTCATGACAAGGTCTTTGACGCCCAACGTGCAATCACTGTTTCGAACTATGATGAGAAGATGGACGAGATTGCCAAGGCTTCGGGTGTCGAAATGGTTGCTTTCCAGAAATGCGTTGACGATAAGAAGACCCTGAAAAAGGTCGATGCGGATATGGCCGAGGCGGAACTGCTTGGCTTCCAGTCCGCTCCGCTCTTCGTTGTTAACGGCCGTCTTGTTAAGGGTGCCGACTATAATGGTCTAAAAGGCGTTATTGAAGACGAGCTCTCCCGGATCGACGGAAAGAAAAAGGAAAAATAAATTGTCTGCAGTCTGGCTCCCGGTGCTGCTGTTTGCGGCTTCCGTTTGGGCGGGTCCGCAATCTAAAACAATGAATCATCTAAAGGGTGAGAAGAGCCCTTATCTCCTCCAGCATGTGTATAACCCCGTTGATTGGTATCCATGGGGTGAGGAGGCGTTTGAGAAAGCGCGGAAGGAAAATAAGCCGATCTTCCTGTCGATTGGCTACTCAACCTGTCACTGGTGTCATGTGATGGAACGGGAGTCCTTTACCAACGCGCAGGTCGCTAAGTTTCTTAACGAAAATTATGTCTCGATCAAGGTTGATCGGGAAGAGCGCCCTGATGTCGATAAGGTCTACATGACCGCAGCAAACGGCGCCGGATGGGGAGGCGGATGGCCGTTATCGATTTGGATGACGCCCGACCGGAAGCCCTTTTTTGGAGGGACGTATTTCCCTCCTGACTCGCAATACGGCCGACCGGGATTTCTTGATGTTCTCTCACGCATTTCATCTGTGTGGAAGGAAAGTAATGATCGACTCCTGAAGGATGCGGACCGGCTCGTGACGGCCCTTTCTGAAAACTCGAAAATTGTCGGACGTGAGGCCGATCCGAAGGTGGAGTGGCTGGACTCGCTATTCAATAGCTTTAAATCTTCTTTTGATGACAATGAGGGCGGTTTTAGCGGGCGCCCGAAGTTCCCGATGCCGGTAAATCAGAATTTTTTGATGCGCTACTTTGCGCGAACCGGCAATAAGGAAGCTCTACAAATGGTTTCCAAGACCCTTTCTTCCATGTCAAAGGGCGGCATCTATGATCACATCGGCGGGGGATTCGCGCGCTATTCCGTTGATGACCGGTGGCGCATTCCTCACTTTGAAAAGATGCTCTACGACAATGCCCAGTTGGTCGTGAATTTTGTTGAAGCGTACCAAGCCACCAAGGAAAAGCGATTTGCACGTGTGGTCAAGGAGACGTTGGAGTACGTGCAGCGTGACATGACGCATCCTGAGGGTGGATTTTATTCCGCGGAGGATGCTGATAGTCTTCCCTACGAGCTTGCCGCAAAGGGAATCCCCGATGAAGGGCACGAGAATAAAACCGAAGGTGCTTTTTATCTGTGGACTGTCGAGGAAGTCGAGGCGGTCGTTGGGAGGCCTGTCGCTCTCGTTTTTAATTACCGTTACGGCGTTGAGCCGGATGGAAACGCGCTCGAAGATCCTCATGGGGAGTTTACGGGTAAGAATATCCTCTACGAAGCACACTCCATTGCGGAAACCGCTGAAAAGTTTGGCCGAAAGGAGCGTGAGATCGAGCGTCTTCTCAAGGTGGCCAATAAGAAGCTGCTGGAGAAGCGTGCGACGCGTCCGCGTCCCGGATTGGATGACAAGGTTCTCGCTTCCTGGAACGGGCTTATGATTTCCGGATTTGCGCGCGCCTATCAGGTCCTTGAGGAGCCGAGTTTTCTTGAGTCGGGAAATAAGGCCGCCGCGTTTGTCCGAAAAAATCTTTATGATGAAAAGGCAAACAAGCTCTATCATCGTTGGCGGGATGGAGAGCGAAAGATCGTCGGGTTGTCCGATGATTACGCGTTTTTGATCCAAGGACTCTTGGATCTCTATGAGGCATCGTTTGATCCTGCATTGCTGGAATGGGCGGAAAAATTAGCCGATCGTTTGCAGTCTGATTTTTACGATACAGACGGCGGTTACTATATGACCGCCGTAGGCGAAGGTGAGAACTTGCTCATTAGGGTCATGGAAGATTCCGATAATGTGGAGCCTGCCGCGTCTTCAGTTGCGGCCTCGGTCATGATGCGTCTTTCTCAAATCACGGGGCGTGATGAGCTGCGCGCTGCGGCGGAAAAAACAGTGGCGCGCTTTGGAAAGCAGTTGGAGGGCGCGCCCCGATCCTTCCCTCAGATGATGACCGTCGTTGGGGAAGTGTCTTCTAAGCCCCGTCAGATTGTGATCGCCGGGGGGCTTGAGGAGCCCGGAACTATCGAGATGCTTCGACTTGTTCATCAAAAACCGATGCCCGCGCGCGTTCTTATGGTTCTGACGCCCGAGACCCGGGGAGTCCTTGAGAAGCGTCTGCCCCAGTTGCGGGGCATGGGACCTATTGGCGGAAAGCCGACAGCCTATATCTGTGTTAATTTTGCTTGTGAACTTCCGACCACTGATATCTCAAGGGTGGCGGAGCTCTTAGAGACTAGTTCCAAACTGTAGGGAGGAATTATGGGTATCGAGAATCATCCAGAGGTCAAAGAAGAGAAGCCGGGAAAGATCGCGTGGTGCGCCTGCGGCGAATCCGCGAAGGGCGTCTATTGCGATGGATCCCACGCCCGCAACAATACCGGGAAATCTCCGGTGATCGTTGAGATCACGGAAGAAAAGAAGGTTGCCTGGTGTGCCTGCCGTAAATCGGGAAACAAGCCTTTTTGCGATGGAACCCATTCGAAGGGTTAACCGAGCCACCACTTAAAAAGCGACTTCACCGTCGGGGTCAGTTTCGTTCTCTTCCACTGTCCGGCAGCCCGCTTGATGGCTTCCGCTTGTGTGGGATAGGTGTGGATTGTCCCAGCAAGCGTTCCGAGTCCAACCCCGGCTGTCATGGCCAAGGTGAGTTCTGAAATCATTTCTCCCGCGTGGCGCGCGACAATGGTTGCGCCGAGGATGCGGTCGGTTCCATCCTCGTAGTGAATTTTTACAAATCCATCGTCTTCTCCATCGAGAATCGCGCGATCAATGTCGGCAAACGGCTGGACGATCGTTTTTACCGGAATACCGCGTTCTTTCGCGTCTTTTTCGTACATCCCGACATGGGCGATCTCCGGATCGGTATAGGTTGTCCACGGGATTGTTAAGGTGCTGGCCTTTTTTCTGAGAAATGGAATTGGTGTAAACAAAGCATTTTGAATGACGATCTGGGCTTGGGCGTCGGCTGTGTGTGTGAATTTGTAGGCCGAGCACACATCTCCTGCTGCGAAAATTGAGGAGTTG
>JBFIEP010000378.1:0-3519 GCA_041603335.1 Elusimicrobiota bacterium
CGGCCCCGAACCGCAACGGGAAAAATCTTCACTCCAGCAAGCTCTGGAAAAATCACTGCCTGGACGCACGATTGAAGCCCTGGACTGCGGGATGGGAGGCTACGATAGCTTTCGTGAGACGATGGTCCTTGAAGAAGTTCTCGAATACGATCCGGACCTCGTGATCCTGTTCACGGGACACAACGAAGCGGTCGGCTCCCCCCCAATTCCTTTGTGGATTCTTCACGCACAGGACCGACTTAAAAAAATAGCAGCCTTCCAAACATTCCTCGAAAAACTGAAGAAGAAGCGCGGCTACATCGATGGAGCGGTTGAAACTGGTCCGAAGAAACGGGACGCGGATTTTGAAAAAAATCTGCGCGCCATGCTGCGCTACGCAAAATCAAAAAGGGTGCCGATTCTCGTAGCGGTCCCCCCGCTTAACCTAAAAGATTCCCCGCCTCCGGTCCGGATTCCCCTAACGGATCCGGATTTCGCAACAGGGTGGATCGCTTCCCTACGCGGGGAGCGGGAGTTAGCCCGTCAGGCACTCCAGCGCAGTCTTAGTGCCTACCGCGAACGGAAAATCACCCCGAATTGGCAGCACCATTTTCTCGCCCGGGATTATGAACGGGAGGGGAAACTACGTGAAGCGCGTTATCACTACAGAGCTTCGTTGGAAACCCCCTTCCCCGGACGCTGCAGCGGAGCCTGCCCGGAAACGATTCGCAATGTCACCCGCTCGGAACAGGGACTCCTCCTTGAACTGGACCGCCGCTTCGAAGACGTCGCTGTAAACGGAATTCCCGACGGAAGCATTTTTACTGACTCGGTTCACTGGAATCTAGACTACAACGGCCTCGTCTCGGAAGCCGTAATCAAAAAACTCAAAGCCGCACTTCCCAAAATAAATTGGTCTACGAAATCCCCCAAGCCGTGGAAGCCCTCGAAATCCGTTGCTGCTTTGGAAACCCTCACAACCTTACGTTATGCTGGAAAAATGATGGCCACGTCCCCCCTGCTCGAATGGACGGCGGTCCACTACCTCGATATCGCCGGAATGCGCATGCCCGAGGCGATTAAGACTCCAAAAGCCTTTCGGGAAATCGTCATGAATGATGACGCACGTCGAAATCGCATGTTCGGACTGGGGGATGCGCAAATCTCTGACGGACGCCTTGCATGGTATTTCGCCGAACTCGCACTTCACCGCGGGAATCACGCCCGCGCTTTGAAACTATACACCAATGCCCTCAAGCACAAAGAAACACCACTCGAAGCGCATTACGGCCGCGCGATCGCTGCGGCCCTCGTCAACGATACGCGACGTTCCGAAGAAAGTTTGGGAATTCTCGAAAATTCCGGAAACGAATTTGCGGCATCGATTCTTCGAAAAGCGCTCGCCCACTGAATTGATATAGTATCCGGGCATGGATTATTCACCCGAACGCCCCCTGACAGCAGACCACGATCTCGACATTGCAGTCGGCATCATCCTTTCCATTGTCACCTGCGGCCTTTACAACATCTATTGGAACTATCGGGAATTCGAATCGATGAACGCGCTGCTTGGACGCCAGGAGTATCGATTTTGGTATTGGGCCATTCTTTCAATCATCACTTGCGGCATTTTCCACATCTATTACGAATACAAAATGGGTTCAGACCTGCTTCGAATTTTGAAGCAAAAAGGGCATGACGCAAACCCGAACCTTCCCTTGATCGGCCTTGCCCTCTCCTGCTTCGCGCTTACTATCGTGGCGGATGCCGTCTACCAGCACGAAATCAATCGTCTCGTTGACCGCGACGATGCGCTCTGATCATAAAATCCTTATCGGAGCGTGGCTCGCGGTGGTCGTATCCTGCTTTCTTCCGATCGACACATTGGAATCAGTCAGTCTTTGCCTGTTTCGCGCAGTAACCGGGATTCCTTGTCCGGGCTGCGGAATGGGACATGCCGTTTACGAATTTTTCGGCGGTGATTGGATCGCGTCGTTTGCTTACCACCCTCTAGGACCGGTCGTAGCCGTTGGTTGGACCGGCTGGACAATAAAAACATGCATGCAGCTCCCGCGCTTCCGGCGCTCTCACTCCTTCTAACCCTCGCACCCGCACCGGAGCCGGTTCCGGTCGTGCAGCCCACACCCGCGACAACCGCACGTGCGATTGTAATTGAAGCGGGGTCAGGTGCCGCACTCGATGAAAATGCCCTTTACGCAAAATTAGCAGCGCATGAAATTGTTTACGTTGGAGAACAACACGACAAACCGCTGCACCACCGCATCCAAGCGGCGGTTGTGGCCGCGGTTGCATCAAGCCGCCCCGGAACTGTCGTTGGATTTGAAATGCTTTCGCTCGACCAACAGCCCACCCTAGACAATTACATGGCGGGTTCCATTAGCGAAGCCGATTTTGAAAAATTCTGGAACAAACATTGGGGGTATGCTTTTTCGATGTACAAGCCGATCTTTGATGCCATCCGCACCCACGGCGCAAAGGCGGTTGCGCTAAACGCTCCGCGTGCCATCGTCAAACAAATCGCCCGCGGCGGCATTTCATCCCTCACCCCCGCTCAACGCAGTCAATTACCGGCGACAATCAATCCTATCTCGGATCCGGATTACCTCAAATACGTTAATGACGCACTCGATGGTCACGGGCCGATGCCGCCGGATATGCGCCGCCGGATGATCGAAGCGCAAACCGCCTGGAATGAAACGATGGCAGAAACCCTTCAGACCGCACGGGCCAACGGACCCGCAGTGGTCATCGCAGGAAGCGGGCACATGATTTTCAATGCCGGCATCGCTGAAAGCATCCGGTACAGGAGCACCGCTTCTCAAACAGTGGTCCTACCCTACCCCCTTGACGGCGAACGCCTCCCGGCGAAAGAATTGATGAAACGTCTTCGGGACCCCGCTCGCGATGACAAACGCTTCGGTTCTTTTTTCTGGCTGCTACCGGGTTAATGCCGGCGATTTTCAGCGATCCCATCACAGCCGGTTATTACTCCGAGGGACACCCCGAGGCTCCCTTTCGCGTAATTGAAAGCGCCAAGCGCTTGTCATCGGCCGGACACTCGATTCAAACGCCGCCCGACGAAATTTCCGCCGAGGATATCGAGCGCGTACATCCCCACTCCCATAGCGAATCGGTTAAAAACGGAACATTCGGAGATCCCGACACAGCCGCACACCCCGGGATCGACGCGATTGCCCGGGTAAGTCTCGCCGGGGCTGTCGCATCCATGCGCTCGGCCTGCAGCGGCGACCCCGCGTTCTCACTCATGCGCCCACCGGGGCACCATGCCGGAAAGGAACGCGTCGCGGGATTCTGCTACTACAACAACCTCGCGGTCGCGACCCTTGCAGCACTCAACGAAGAAACGATTCAGCGTGTCGCAATTCTCGACATCGACGTTCATCACGGCGACGGAACACAAAACATCATGCTCGGTCGAAATGATGTTCGTGTCTGTTCGCTGCATCAATTTCCGCTGTATCCCGGATCGGGAGAGGAATCCGTCGGCAATTGCAATAA
>JBFIEP010000379.1:0-3511 GCA_041603335.1 Elusimicrobiota bacterium
CCTCGGTTTCCCGGTCTCCCCAGAAGATATCAATGTCCGCAGTTCCCTTCTTGTTCATCAGCGCCTGCTGCGCGCTCGGGCGGATCAGCCCCCGCTCGGTCAACACTCCGTCCGCACTTTTCTCGACGATCATCCCGTCGGCCCGAACGAGCAGGCTAACGCCGCTCTTAAACGTAACTCCCTGGGCGGATTTTCCCGGCAACGCCGGTTCAGCCTCTCCGTATTGAGAAAACTTGCTCAAAGCTTCCACCGCGCCGGGAAGCCATTTATCAACGGGATGCATTTTGGCGTGGTCCAGACGTCTTCCCGGAGGGCCGTGGTTCGATTCGCCAAAACCGACGGCTTCCAAATCATACAGCAGGCGGTCGATTAAACCGGCAGTCGTTTCAACTTGTTTTGCCACCTGGATTTGATAACTCCGGTCTTCATTCACAAATCGGAACAAATTCCGGGAAGACGCCACCGATTCTTCTATTTCGTGGACTGCATTAGGATAACGGGAGTTCTGCTCCTCTAAAGTTTCAAGATGATCTTCTAAGGGGCGAAGAAGAACCGAAAATTTTTCCGGATTCAAAGTCCACGGCTGTGCAGGAGTCTCGGTCAGCGCCGCACCGTACGCGCGTAAACGCTGCGCATCTTTCCGTAAGGACTCCGTGACGTGGATTTTTTTCTCAATTTTTTGGGAATTCTTTTCGGCTGTCTTGGCAAAAACGGGAGGAATGCCTGAGAAGGCCATACACAAAGACAGACCGAAAGAGGGGAGTCGGCTCACAAATCTAGTGTAGCGGGAAAGCTCGCCGTTTCAAGACAAATCGGGAATATAGTGTCCTCTCCGGTCTTAACCGGTTACGATGCCAATGAACGGACTATTGGCACAAATTGGGCTGGGAACAATGGCCATGGATTTTTCCCCTAAGGGCCCATCCCAACGTCCCCCGACCCCAGCTAGTATCCTCTCAGCATTATCAAACGAGGAATTCGCCATGAAAAAATCCCTTTCACTGTCTCTGTCATTATCGTTAGTCCTGTCCGCCTTTAGCCCTGGGCTCGCGTCGGCAAGAATGATCACTAAGGTCTCACCAACGTCGCCTTTGACCGCTCCGATCGGTCCACTCGGGGCAGGACTGACCGGCAATAGTCTTCGCCTCACTCCCGGCCTAGATGCACCGACTCTAGGCGGCGGATTGCAATTGATAACGGCACCCTCCTTACCGAGCCTGACCCCGCAAGTGGGAATCCAGGCTTCCCCGATTGCCCAGGCCGTCAGCCCCGCACAAATTGCGGCTCAGCCTGTCTCCAATATCGGGACTTCGTTAACCCCGATCCTGCCGCTTACTGGAAATTCGAATCTGCGCCGTACGATCAAGGCTGTTCAGCCCGATCAGACGGCTCCCGCGAAGACCCCTTTTGGAAGGACCATGCGGGCCTTGTTCGCGAAGACTCCTGAATTCAGCAGGATGAACGGAGCGGACGCCCACTCCGCTGCGGACCGCGACTTCCAGGCTCGTATCGGGAGAGAGTCGGGGCCGGCGGCTGTTTCCGCAGTGGACGCATCGGGCAACGTGGAAATTATCGTCATGGCGCGCGAAGGCTCCGGCCAGCAGCTAACGCAGGATGTCCTCCCCGCTTCACTGGCCACCGGAATGAGTGCCAAGAGCCTTGAACTGGAGCTCAACAATCAGTTCGGTCGCCTGGGCATCACGAAGTCCTTTCTAAAAGCTCACAATGCATCCGCGATCGGAACCGTGGCGAAGATTAACGCCGCCGTCATTCAAGCTCCGGAAGGACAATCCGGTTCCCTATTGGCCGCCTTAAGAAGGATGGGCCACGATGCTCAGATCGGCCGCCGCTTCTCCGTCCCGGAGTCGATGACCGCCGAGCCCACAGCCAAGTCCGTCGGCCTCAAAGAAACCGCCAAGCTCGTCAAAGCCGATAAACTCCAAAACGAGCTCAAAAAGGTCCTCGGCGAGCCTACTCCGCCTGCCCCGCCAACTCAGGAGACCAAAACAAAGGCCAATCCCCTAACTCGGATGATGAAGGCTGTCGGGAACGCCTTCCGCCGCGTGTTTCTCGGAGTAGCGGTGACCAACCCGGTCCTGCCGTGGGCCATCCTGGATTCTTTCGCTTGGGTTGATCATCCGTATATGAAGGACAGATTCCTAAAAAGCGTTACCAACGAGAATGACGGCCAGACGCACGGAACACACACCGCCAGCACAGTCGTGGGTATGGATATCTTCAACTATCATGGCCGCAACTACAACATCTTCCCCAATGGCCGGGCCTCGGAAAGCGACATCCTCTTCAAGATGAATATGGCGCAGAAAGACGGTGCCCTGGCCACGACTCACTCCTGGGGAGACGGCGGGGGCAACCCGGCCGGCGCTATCGAAAAGCTGTTCACCAAGATGTCCGCTGAAGGCGTGCACCACAGCGTCTCGGCAGGCAACTCAGGCTACTATGGCGCGAACCGGATCGGCGGTCCCGCGATCGCCTTTTATAACGCGGACCTCAAGATCAACGGCAAGGTCGTCGGCAAGGTCAAACGCATCAAGGCCGTCGCGGCCTCGGATGCGGATAAGAAGACCGCCAGCTTCTCTTCCCGTGGTCCCGGATCCCAGACTACGTCACGCGGAGACCAGTATAAGGATTGGCCGCAAAAGCCGGACGAAAGCGGCATGGGCGTGAATCTCATTGCTGCCGCTCCTCCCGGCAAGGGAAGTCACAATGAGGAACTGGGAGGACAAGGGATGTCCATGTCGGGAACCTCAATGAGCAACCCCGGCGTGTTCGGTGCCTTCATGCTGCTGACCCGGGGGATACTGGTCTTATTAGCCGACCAGCTGCCGAAGATGTCGCAGAAGGAACTCACCGAGTTCTCAATGGACCTGGCCCGCTACTCCATGACCGAAACAGCGGAGAAAGTCGATTCGGCGGATAAGGTCGGCGATGGTTTCATTGATGTTTGGGCCGCCTATGAATTCGCGGCAAAGACTCTTAAAGAAAACCAGCCGGCCCCGCTGAACCTAAAGCGGGAGATGACGAAGAAGGAGTTCTTCGTCCTTAATCTAGTCGGCGTCGTCGGCTCCATCACTGCGGGCATCCTGCTTAGTGCTCCGTTGTGGGGAATCTTGGGGACATTCGTCGCTCCGATTCCGGTGATCTTCGCCTATGTCGGACTGATGCGCCTACTCGGCCACCGGATGACCTGGCCGAAGGTACGCGTCGATCCGAGCATCTCCTTCGCCGGGAAGTCGCATCACTTACGGCCTCGCGACCGTTAAGGAGCCTGACCGAATTCTATTCGTGGTACAATATGGATGTCGCCCGCCAATGTATCGGCGTGCGCAGAACATGCGGTAAGGTGAACCGCAACCTAGACGTTCTAGGGGCAGTTAGCTCAGCGGTAGAGCGTTCCCTTTACACGGGAAGGGCCGGGGGTTCGATCCCCTCACTGCCCACCATTTCAATAGCCACCCTCTCGAGGGTGGCTATTTATTAATCAGGGCAG
>JBFIEP010000380.1:0-3505 GCA_041603335.1 Elusimicrobiota bacterium
CAGTGACGGCGGTCACAGTGCTTGAACCCACGCAGAGCCCCGGGTATACTGATGGCATGAAGGTCTTGATCACTTTAATTCTTCTTTTTGGCGTCTCTGACGTCGGCGCTTTGCAGGGGTTTGAGGAAGAAGATACCTCCACCCGGTCCAAATATGTTTCCGATGGTCCCGAAGAGCTGGCTCCGCAAAATATTCTTTTCGACCGCAGCGGGAACATGATCCGTGTTGCCAAGGACGAAAAAAAGGAAAAGGCAAAGAAAAAAAAGAAGAAGAAAGAAAAGCGCAAGAAAATGACCAAGAAGCCCGGAAAGCGCCGCCCGAAAGCCTGGGCGGAGGCAAAGTCTAAGGCCGATGCCAAGGCTCAGGCCAGGACCGAGCGCAAGGAAAAGAAGGCCCCTGTCGAAAGTCCTGAAGAAACCATGCCTGAGGCTGAAGAGCCCCCCGATGCTCCCCCCGAAGGGGAGGGAGAAGGATTTGATTACGGCGGGGTTAACGTCGATGACGATTCCAAGGTCGCGATCCCGGGCGGAAGCGGCCAGGGCCAGGGCGAAACCTTCCGACCCTCGCCACCCCAGGGCCAATAAATAAATCCGGTGAGTTTCCGGCTTCGTCCCCTAATCCGATGGACATTTTTTTTCGCGGCATTCGCGTGCTTCGTTTACTTTGTCTTTTTCAACAATGACTCGATGGCCGCGCTCGGGGGCTTCTTTGTTGCGGGCGGCTTGTGGTATTGGCGGGAACGGACGAAGATGCGGGAGCTTGATTCCCCTCGGCCCCGATAACCTGCGGCAGCGTGAATTTGAATGTCGCTCCGCCGGGGTTGCTCTCAGCCCACATCATCCCTCCGAGCATTTCGATAAAAGAGCGGGCGAGCGGAAGGCCCAGTCCGGTTCCATCCTCCCGTTCGACGCCTTTTTTCCCTTGGATGAAATACCGGAAGACACTCTTTAATTCTTCGGGGGAAAGGCCGGGACCGGTATCGGTGACGGAAAAGACGACGCTTCCCGCCAGATCCCGGGTTCCGCGTTCCACTGAAACCGTAATGTCTCCTCCGGCCGGAGTGAATTTAATGGCGTTTGAAATGAGATTTGTGAGGGCCTGCATGGTTCGTTTAGCGTCGGTCAGAACATTGGGGAGATTTTTTTCCGCCTTCACCCGCAGAGAAATTTTTTGACGTTTAGCCCAAGGCTGAAGTGAAATTGCGGTCTCCTGAGCGATTTTCATGGGATTGCTCGCCAGGGGCTTCATTTTTAGGCGTCCCGCTTGGATCTTCGAGCTATCCATTACATCGTCGATGAGCCGGTTCAGTCTTTCTGCATTTTGCAGGGCGGTATCAAGTAGGCCGTTGTTTCCGCCGTCAGATCCCTCTTCCTTGATGATTTGAAGTGCGCATAGGATCGCTGTGAGCGGGGCCCGGAGTTCGTGGGTTAGGAATGCTGCTGTTTTGGCGTTTTCCATGATACCTTCAGCTTAGCCCCTGAGGGGTCGTGAACCACGAAGGAAATCCGAAGAATTTCTGATTGGGGATTTTCAGACGGTATTTCCTATACTTTTTTGATGCCACCTCCCGTTACAATTCTCTCAGGATTCCTCGGCAGCGGAAAAACCTCCCTTCTAAACAGAATCCTGGCCGCCTCTCCCGATGCCCGGATTGCGGTCCTTGAAAATGAATTCGGGGAGATTTCCGTCGACACGGAACTTATTTCCGCCGTTCGTGAAGACGTGATTGAGTTGACCAACGGCTGCGTCTGCTGCAGCGTGCGCGGCGACCTTTCCGAGGCATTTGAAACGCTTGCCGAACGAATTTCGAAAGGAGAGCAATTCGATCGGGTGTTGATAGAAACGACGGGTCTTGCCGACCCGGGCCCCGTCGCGCAGGTATTTCTTATCGAGGGGGCGGCGAAAAAAAATTTTAGATTAGACGCTATTGTCACGGTCGTTGACGCACGTCAGATGATTGACGGCATCAACGACCATGGAGAATCCAAGGCGCAAATCGCATTGGCCGACGTGTTGCTCGTGAATAAAACGGATCTAGCGGCCCCTGAAGAGGTGGAAGGCCTTGAGCGATGGCTTTCAACGATGAACCCGGGTGCGAAGCGGCTGCGGGCGCTGCATGCAGATGTGCCGATGAAGGATATCCTCGATTTAGAGGCCTTTGATATGTCCCGTGCGGCAGAGGCTTCGGGGGAGGTCGAGGCCTCCTTTGAACACGGTGACGCGATCGGGTCGGTCGGATTGCGTGGAGATAGGGATTTGGACCGGAAACTATTTTCGGAGTGGATCGCAGGAGTCCTTTCTCAGTATGGACCGCGTTTGCTGCGTGTAAAGGGAATTCTCGCGTTTGACGGGGCCGATAAGCGGTTTATTTTTGAAGCGGTTCAAATGCTCAATGATTTGCGGGAAGGCCGGGCTTGGGAACAGGACGCTCGTGAGAGTAAGATTGTCTTTATCGGTCACAATTTAGACCGGGAAGAGCTCAGGCGCGGCTTTGAAGAGTGCTTCGTTTTATAGAATGCGGTAAGACTTTGTTCCGGGGGGATCTTTATGGCCAAGAAGAAATTTAGAATCGAACGCGACAGCATGGGAGAGATGCAGGTCCCTGTTGATGCGCTTTGGGCGGCGCAGACGCAGCGCAATATCGCTAATTTCCCGATTAGCGGACAACGCTTTCCGCGGGCATTTCTCGAGGCGATCGGATTGGTTAAGGGGTGTTGTGCGGCGGCCAACGCGAGCCTCGGTTTTATGAAGGGCCCCGTCGCGAAGTCGGTTCAAAAAGGAGCCTGGGCCGTCGCCGCAGGGGAGGTCGATGACCAGTTCCCTCTCGATATTTTCCAAACGGGATCGGGAACGAATACCAACATGAATGCCAACGAAGTGATCGCGGCCCTGGCTTCGAAGCATCTTAAGGCGAAGGTCCACCCTAACGACCACGTGAACATGTGTCAGTCCTCCAATGATGTGATTCCAACGACGATTCACGTGGCCGCGCATCTGGCGGTCAGTAAAAAACTGATTCCCGCCCTTAAATATCTTGAAAAAACGATCCGGTCCAAGGCACGCAGTGTCGACTCGGTGGTTAAGACGGGGAGAACCCATTTGATGGACGCGATGCCGGTTCGCATGAGCCAGGAGCTTGGCGCGTGGGCGACCCAGGTCGGCAATGGCGTTAAGAGGCTTGAGGCTGCCCTGCCGCGGATCGCCGAGTTGGCGATCGGAGGGACCGCTGTCGGAACAGGGATTAACGCGCCGAATAGTTTTGGACCCAAGGTCGCTGCCGAACTTAAAAAACGTACGGGAATTGCCTTTAAAGCCGCGCCGGACCGCTTTGAGAAACTTGCCGCACAGGATGCCGCCGTTGAGCTTTCCGGTCAGCTTAAAACAATCGCAGTCAGTTTCATGAAAATCTCCAACGATCTTCGTTGGATGAACTCGGGTCCCAATTGCGGGCTCGGTGAAATCACGCTTCAGGGTCTTGCCCCTGGATCGAGCATTATGCCCGGAA
>JBFIEP010000381.1:0-3490 GCA_041603335.1 Elusimicrobiota bacterium
GAGCGGTCGGCCCCCTGGGGGCCGAGCGAAACCGGGGGAGCGATTAAACTAAGGCTTCCTTATAACTTGCTTGCCCACAACGGACTGGCTATAATCCTTTAGTTAGTAATTTTCGCCGTTTTCCCACGTAAGAGGACTATTGATGGACATACAAAAAACCGTTTCCGCGAAGCTCTTCATAATCATGGTGCTTGCTCTCTCTTTTGCTGCGGGTGCGTGTAAATCGCGCGGGTCCGTCAAAAACGGATCATCCACCGGAAACGACAGTGAATATTCCAATTTGGATGGAGCCCGTGACGCTGACGGTAATTTAATCGAAGCCGACGGTGATGCAACCGATATCGAGGAGGCACGCATTCGCGGCAAGGAGTTCGTTTCCGCTCCTGATTTGCAAACCATCAATTTTAATTACGACGCGTATTCGCTTTCCACCGATTCCCGTCTTGCTCTTCGGGAAAATGCAGCCTATCTGAAGTCCAACCCGTCCCTCGAAGTTCTCGTTGAAGGACATTGCGATGACCGCGGGACGAGTGAATACAACCTCGCACTCGGTCAAAAACGCGCGAAAGCAGTCCGGGACTATTACATGCGCCTAGGCGTCTCGGGACGCTCGGTAGCCACAATTTCTTTTGGAGAAGAACGTCTCGCCTGCGATGAAGCAACCGATGCGTGCTGGAGCGAGAACCGCCGCGCGGTCACCAAGATTCGGGCGCAAGTTTCTTCGACCCGCAACGGCGGAGGAGACGCCCAATGAAGCACTTAATCGCTTTCGCTGCCGTCCTTTTATTCACAGGATGCGTCGCGACCCAACGGGATATCCTAGATTTGTCCCAACAAACCGACAGCATGACGCTGAAAGTAAATAGTCTCAAATCCATCATGAAGGATCTCCAGGGCAATCAAGCCGACCTAAACACACGCCTCGAGGATCTTCACCGCGAAGTTTCGGTACTCAACGAAAATCTTAAAGACAACCGATCCGGGATGTCGGACCTCGGTGTAAAAATGGACGATCTCGGCGCCGTATTGGGAATGAAGGTTTCCTCGCTCGATAAAACAATGGCGGACACAAAAGTGATTCTCGCTAAAAACGAAGCCGCCCGCCGGCAGCGCGAAGAGCAGGAGCGGGCGAGAACTGCAGCACAAAAAAAGGCCGCCGAGGAAAAACGCGCCCGCGAAGAAGCGGAACGCCTCGCAAAAGAGGCTGCCGCCAAGGCGAATGCGGAGGAACGCGCAAAAGAACTTACCCAAGCAGGTCCAACTCCCAGTGAACTCTATCGCCAGGCCAAACGCAGCTATGACAAGAAAGATTACGAACTCGCAGCCAAGGGGTTCGGTCTTTACATCGAACGCTATCCCAAAGCATCTCTTGTTGAAGATTCCATTTATCTCTGGGGAAATTGTTTTTATGCCGATGGCAAATTCGAAGATGCTGCGCGTAAATACGCGACCCTCCTAGACCGCTTTCCAAAGAGCGATCTTACTCCGGCAGCACGCATGCGCTACGCTCTCTCGCTCATGAAGCTGAAGACACACCTGGACGAAGCCCATCGCTATCTGGAATCCATCCCCCAAGACTTTCCGAAGTCGCCCGAGGCTGAAAAAGCGACGAAGCTCCTTGAAAAATGGGACGAGAAGAAAAAGTCTTAGGATGAAGTTTCTTTTACTCGGCGCGCTACTCGCGTCTCCGGCAGCAGCGACCGACGTCTACATCGGCATCGACAGCGGAAAGGATTCGCGTCCCCAGTGGCAACTGGGGATTGATGCCTTTACAGCCAAAGAACCCAAAAGCCGGGAAGACGCGGACCTCGCGCGAACGGTGCGCGCGGTCATCCGGGCAGACCTGCTCTTTTCGCGTTACTTCGATATTAACGAAGACCGTCCACCTGCGGGATCCGACGAGGCGTCCGCTCGCCGCCACTGGAAAACACGAGGGGCTGCCTACCTGCTCCAGGCCGAAGCTTCCCGCACGGCAGACTCCGCTATTGTCAAAATCACACTCAAAGATCTCGAAGCCGATGCGACTCTCATTTCGCGGCACTATCGCCATAAGGCTGCCAACTGGCGAGCGCTGGCACACCGCGCTTCCGATGACATTGTCCGCCAACTGACGGGACGCCGCGGAATCGCCTCTACCAAAATCGTTTTCGTTAACAACCGCAGCGGCGACAAAGAACTGTTCGTCGTAGATTATGACGGCGAAAACTCCCAACAGCTAACCCGGAACAAATCCATCAATCTATTTCCCCGCTGGCGACCCGACGGAAAGGCATTGGCCTTTACGAGCTACAAGGACGGAAATCCCGACATCTTCCTCTACGATCTCTCCCGCGGGAAAATAACACCTCTTATGGACCGCCAAGGCCTCAACATACCCGGCGGCTTCTCAAAGGATGGAGCAAAACTAGCCGCGACCGTTTCCCGCGGTAAAAATCCAAACATCTTCGTGATAGACGTGGACTCCCGCAAATCGGAATCAATCACGTCCCATCATGGAGTTGACTCCTCACCCACTTTTTCTCCTGACGGACAATCTCTTGCATTCGTTTCAGACCGTGCGGGCAATCCTCAAATTCACACCATCGAACTTGCAACAGGACGTACGCGACGCCTTACGCGGCTGAATTGGTGCGACTCACCGTCTTGGTCGCCAACCGGCGAATGGGTCGCCTTTGCCGGGCGCGCCCATCGTAAAGATCCCCTCGATATTTTCCTGATCGATAATACCGGAACCCGAACGATCCAGCTCACCCATGGGGAAGGTTCGAACGAATCTCCGTCATGGTCCCCGGACGGGCGTTTTCTGATTTTCACAAGTACACGCGGCGGACGACGCCAGCTCTTCCGCATGGACGCCGACGGAAGCGCGCCCCACAAGCTCGGAAATGCTCCCTCGAGCTCCTTCACCCCGAACTGGGGCTCCTAACTAGTCTTGAAGTTTTTTGGAGAGGACGCCGCCGGCCGCGGCTCCGAGGGCTGCGCCGATTGCGGCGCCGATAGGTCCGCCGACGAGAAATCCGAGCAGTCCGCCGAGAATCGCTCCCGCACCCAAGGCGACAGCAGGCTTCTTAAAGGCTTCCTTAATAATCGTCCCAATGCCCGCACCGGAACTTCCCTTACGCGAAGCAAACGCCTTATCGTCGGTCTTGGGAGGAGGAATCTCGAGCGCAGAAAGTGATGCGGTTACAGGCGACGGCGGCTCTGGAGGCAGCTTCTTTAGGGCGCCGGCGGCCTTGTTCGAGGCGACCAACGTGCCTTCCTTCGGTCCTATTTTTCCCTTACCCTCATTATCATCAACAACGACTGCATCGGGGATCGGAGCGATTCCCTTAGGCTCGGAATCCACGACCACGGCACCAGACTCCTTGGTTTTCTTGGATCCGTCAAATTCGGCGCCCACCGTCTTGGAATCTTCAACGCTAACCTTGTTCTTCGCAAGCTTAAGGGAAGCATCAATTCCCTTCAACTGGGCCAAGACCGTCTTTTTATC
>JBFIEP010000382.1:0-3486 GCA_041603335.1 Elusimicrobiota bacterium
GGTCGAGGCGATGACTCTTTCCGATAAGGTCGTTGTTCTGAATAAAGGACGAATCCAGCAGGTCGGGACGCCCCATGAGATTTATCACGAACCGAAAAATACATTTGTGGCCAAATTTTTAGGAGCGCCTCCGATGAATATTTTTCCGGCGGCAAAAATCCTTGCGGGCGGTTTTTCTCCGACCGTGCCGGGGGACGCAAAGGACCTCCTGTTCGGCGTCCGGCCTGAAGATCTGATTGTGAGGCAGGAGGCATCGGAAGGATCTGTTGCGTGTGAGGTAACTCTTCGGGAGCCGACCGGCGCGCAAACCGTCTTGACGCTCATGGCGGGGGAGCTCCCCTTGCGAGCGAGTATCGCCGGCGATTGGCCGGAAGGCGTCACGAAGGCCTTCGTGACACTCCCGGCGGAGAAGGTCAGCTGGTTTGATTCTGCAACAGAGGAAGCATGTTCGTAGACGCCCCGACATTGGTGACTGCACTCGCGGGGCTTGGGCTCGCTGCCGCTTGCGGATTTCGGGTTTTTTTCCCGCCGCTTTTGCTCGCCGTCGCATCGCATTACGGCTGGGTGACGCTCCCTGAAAACTATGCCTGGCTTGGAACGCAGTCGAGTTTCATCATTCTTTCCATTGCCTCCGTCGCCGAATTGGCGGCCTTCTGTATCCCGATCCTTGATAATCTTCTCGATGCGATTGCAGTTCCCGCGGCGCTTGTCAGCGGGGTGCTCGTTTCCGCACCGTTTATGGGCGACGTCGATCCCGTCGTACGTTGGACGCTGGCTATTGTCGCGGGCGGGGGGGTGGCGGGGACTGTGCAAACCGGTTCGATGGCATTGCGTGCCTTATCAACGGCAGCGACCGGTGGGCTCGCCAATCCCGTTTTTGCCGCCGTTGAGTCGGTGTTCTCGATTCTTATGACCTTCATCGCGATATTCCTTCCGCTCGTCGCCGCCGGGATTGTCGCCGCGCTTGTCTATTTCGCGATTCGATTGATCTATAAATTGAAACGGATGCGTGAGGCTTGATGGAAGCAAGCCTGCACCACTTCCTTGAATCCGTTGCCCAAACCCATTTAGTTCTGCTCGTTGGCCTGATCGCCGTTCTATTGCTGGCGTTGGGAAAATCGGCGGATATTTTAGTCGACGAGGCTGTCGAGCTTGCCGAGAGAGCCGAGATTCCGAAGGTGATTGTCGGGGCGACCATCGTTAGCCTCGGGACGACGACTCCGGAAGCGGCCATTTCAGTGCTTGCCGCGTTGAAGGGTGACCCGGGCTTAGCGCTTGGAAATGCCGTCGGTTCGGTGATATGCGATACCGGTTTGATTCTTGGAATCGCGGCAATGATGGCTCCGCTTCCGTTGGATCGGAAAATGGTTAATCGCCAGGGCTGGATCCAGCTTGGGTCCGGTATCTTATTGGTGGCGTCGTGCTGGTTTTTTGGTTCGGCACTGCCTCGCCCCGTGGGATTTGTATTTTTGTCTTTACTGGTTCTTTATATCTGGAAGTCGATTGGGTGGGCGAAAAAATCGAAAGGGTCGGAAGAGAAGGCTGACCATTCAGGGGATGTCGGGTTAATTTTCCTCAAACTTTTGGGGTGTGTAGGCCTGGTTGTCGGAATTTCGCATATTCTCATCCCGGCGGTGGAGATCACCGCAAAACTAATGGGCGTTCCCGATCACGTGATCGCCGCGACGCTCGTTGCGTTTGGAACATCGCTTCCGGAGCTCGTGACGGCGGTTTCAGCTGTACGCAAAGGACAGGGCGAACTTGCCGTCGGCAACGTGATTGGCGCTGATATTCTGAATGTTCTTTTTGTTGTGGGTGCTGCGTGCGCCGTCACCTCAGGCGGGCTTGCCGTTCCTCCGACTTTCTTCAAGCTTCATTTCCCGTTTATGCTGGGAGTTCTCATCTTTTTCCGGATTGGAATTTTCGTTTCGAAAGAAAAGATGGGACGGCCGTTTGGCGTCCTGCTATTTTGCAGCTATATCGGCTATTTGGTATCCCAGTTTCTCGTCTTAGGTAAGTTGGGAAGCTAGCGCCGCCGCGAATAAAAATTCACGTGAGAGAGCAGGTTGGTCGGAATCATATCCGACCGCCCCGGAATTTTATCTTGGCGGCTGCGGTAGTGCTCGATGGATTGGAGCGTCCCGTCGGCGGGAATCGCGAAAGCGTCTCCCGATCGTTTCAGGCGCTGAATGCCCTCTAGGGCTAGCGCATGGGCGCGCGGGTCATGGTAGGACAGCAGCGCGATTTGCGACATGAAGCGCAGATCCTGCTTTGAAACCGCCTTATTAATGACGGCTTTTAATTGGGCGAGAGCGGCCTGTTGAAACGTCTGCTTGTCGCGAAGCGCGGTGATCATGCCTCGATAATTGGATTGGGTCGGCAGCCGGATCGCATGGGTTTCCCCTTTTACGCCGGCGTAGGAAGAAACAGTTTGAACTCCGCTCTCCTTGGCGGTAGGAACATCCCGTCCGAAATTGTCGAACATCGCGCCGTAATTCGCCCCGCCTTCCTGCTGGACTTCCCTGGCGGTATCGGCGAGGGTCTCGGATTTTTTTCTCGCCTCTTTGACGTCGATCGGCTGGTCGGCGAGTTCTGCGAGCATCCTCTCGGATGCTGCTATTTTCTTTTGGACCGCAGCGTTGAGCGTCTGAGGAACGGGACCGGGGAAAAGAGAGGAGGATCGCTCTTTGACGCCATGTACGAGTTCAAAATCGCGAAGTGTCGGTGCTTCTGGAATCGCGGAAAGTGTGGCTCCGATGGAGGGGGCCATCATATTGGGGATAGGGCTGGGAAGCGAGGAATGGCTGAGGCGTGGGACGATAATACCTGCTCCAACACCGATGCCGAGTGCGTAGTTGAGCGCGCGCGGAACATAGACTCCCGAGGTGCGAACACCGGCACTGCGGGCAACCGCTTTAGCCAGGCCGCTGCGGCCTGCATACGACGGACCTGCGGCTGAGCCGAGGATCAGGAGAGCGGCGAATAATCTCATCTTCTAAGTGTAGGCCTGAGAGCGGCACCGCCGCCTGGGACGCCGGGGGATGACGGTTCTAGGCCCTTATGCCCAGGTCATCGAATCCCATCCGCTTTCCGGTAGGCCTCAACGATGTTTTTGCGCAGTACCGTGTCGGGGATGGGACTTTCGAGAGCGGATTCTAGTAGGGCGCGGGCCGGGTCCTTTTCCCCGCGGGCTAAATGGAGCCATGCGAGTCCCAGGCTGGCCAAGGCGTCTCCGGGTTCCAATTCGAGGCCTTTGCGCAGATGTTTTAGTCCGGGTTCTATCTCCCCGAGGGCGGCGAGAAACAATCCATAGTGGATTCGAGCGGGGGCATATTGGGCGTCTAATGCCACGGCTTTTTCAAATGCCTTACGTGCCCCGGGCATGTCTTTGCGCTTTTCCAGGAGTCGACCGCGGTTCGTCCAGGTCCGCGCGCTGGAGGCTGTAAACGTCATCGCCTTGGAAATTGCTTTCTCCACTTTTTCCAA
>JBFIEP010000383.1:0-3485 GCA_041603335.1 Elusimicrobiota bacterium
ACGTCCCACAAGAAAGGTGCAATTTTTTCTAACTTCCCCGGGGCGGGCCCAGTCGTGTAGGGTTGAGAGCGCATCACTGCCGCAAAGGAAATAAATTTTTTCCCCGGGGAATTTTTTTTTGAGATGTTTCAGTGTTTCGTATGAATACGTCATACGCCCGCGATTGATTTCAAAAGCATCGACGGAAATGTCTTCGTTTAATCCTGAGATAAGAGCGCGCACCAGCGCGAGACGTTCCTTCCCGGACACGCGAGCGGCGGCCTTCAGGGGTGAGTGATAGGCGGGCATTATGACCGCGCGCGAGCCCTTTAGCGCCTTTAGTCCGGCACGCAATAGGCGCAGGTGCGCGCGATGGGGAGGGTCGAAGCTGCCGCCGAATAGAATGAGACTCACGCTGTAGTATACCGTTTTGCTCGACGGGTCTTCTTGACGCTTCTCCCTAAAAACGATTTCATGACGGTATGGCTAAGAAACCCCCCTCCGATGGACTGACCGTTGATCCCTTTCAAGGCGTCCGCTTCCGGTATGGACGCGGCACATTGACGACAGCAATGTGTCCGCCGTATGACGTGATTGGCTCCGAGCTTGCGCGGCAATTACGTGCAAACAAAAGCTCAGCGGTCCATATGGAGCTGCCGCCCGGGGATGCCGTCAGCAAATATTCTAATGCCCGCAAGACGCTTGTGCGATGGCGGAAAAACGGAACGTTGGTCCAGGATGATGCTGCATGTTTTTACCTCGTGGAGCAGTCGTTTAAATTCGCCGGACGTTCTTATCGGCGCACGGGCCTGTTAACCGCGTTGGGACTTGACGGAGCAACCTCTAAGCGGATTCTGAAGCATGAAAAAACTCTGCCGAAGCACAAGGCCGACCGAACCCGTCTCTTGAAAAAGGTAAAGGCCAATACAAGTCCGATTTTCGGGATCTATGCCGATGCCGGCAAGCGGGTGCGAACGGTTCTTGAGCGGGTGAAGCGCCGCGGGGCCGAGGCCACGGGGAAGGATACCGCCGGCGTTTCCTACCGGGTTTGGCGGATTACCGATGAAAAGGAAATTGGAACAATTTCCCGAGCTATGCGTTCGCGTAAACTTTTGATCGCGGATGGTCATCACCGTTACGAGGTCGCCCGCGAGTACTGGACAAAGACAAAGGAGAAAGGTGCCGACCGCATCCTCGCCTATATCGTCGCCGAAGAGGACTCGGGTCTTGTCGTTCATCCGACGCACCGGGTCCTTGACGATGCCGTGTCGGTTCAGAAGACGGCGGAGCGATTGTGCCGCTTCAAAAATCAGAGAAGTCTCGGCGCGCTTGAAAAGGCGCTCGCTCGGGCAAAATCCCCCTATGCCTTTGGACTCATTGACGGAAAATTGCGCCTGGCCGAACCGGCGTCGAAAGCGTCCTCGGTCCCCACGGGTTTTAGTACCGACTGGTTGGCTAAGCGATTGTTTGGGCGTGTAGACGTTCATGACATTGTTTATTGTCATCAGTCGACAGATGCCGTTCGAGAGGCGAAAAAACGAAAAGGAGTCGCAGTGCTGGTAAAGCCCTTTTCCGTTTCCGAGATTCGCAAGGCGGTTGAACGGGGTGGTTTATTGCCGCAAAAGTCGACCTATTTTTACCCCAAAATTGCGACAGGGATTGCGTTTCGAGTTTTTCGCTAAGTGAAAATTTCGATCGTTATTCCAACGTGGAACGAGGGGCGTCAAATCGGTGCGACGCTTAAACGTCTGCGGGGGACATCCGATCGGGAGCGGACGGAAATTATTGTTGTTGATGGCGGGAGTAAGGACGAGACATTAAAATCCGCAAGGGTATTGGCCGACACGGTCATCCCCCTTGGGGGGGCCAATCGCGGGGCCCAGTTGAAAAAGGGTGCCGAAGCCGCGAGCGGCGACCTACTGCTTTTTCTACATGCGGACGCGCAGCTCCCCGGAGATTGGCAGGGTGTGCTGGAAGAATTTTGGTCGAGTGAGCGTGCTTCGAATGCGGCCGCCGTTGTATTCTCGGTTCATTATGGCGGTGGTTTCACCTTTGCCTTGGCGGCGTTGGCATCCAACCTCCGGGTGTCGATGACCCAAACCGCTTATGGAGAGTCGGCGTTATGCACCCGTAGGGAAACCTACGATAAGGCAGGGGGAATTCCGGATTTTCCGATCATGGATGATTTTGCCCTATCGAAGCGGCTTAAGAAATTGGGCCGAATTATCCGTCTCAAGGAAAAAATTAGGCCTGCCGCCCATCATTTACGCCGTGTGGGTCCGATTCGAAGCAGCATCCGTACATTTATGGTGCGCCTTCGTTATGCGTTTGGGGAAAGCCCCGATTCTTTATTCCGCCGTTATTACGACGATCATCGTCGATCTCCTTCCAAGCCGGAGCGCTGGGATGGAGAGGCCCTTCTTAAAGCCGCGATCCGCGGCGAACGCTAGAGTGATTTAAGCGCGGTAATGCGCGCATCAAGCGAGGGATGGCTCGAGTAGAGCATCGCGACGAGGCCTCGTGCGCCGCCGTGAATCTTCATCGTCGCCAATGATTGGTTTGAATTGTCTACGAGACGCGAAGATTCTTTGAGTGATTCCAAGGCGTGAATCATTTGTTCCCTACCCGCGATTTCAGCCGAACCCGCATCTGCGCGAAACTCCCGTTTGCGGGAAAACCAAAAAATAATCGGAGAGGCAATTAGAAATAGCGCCGACTCGAGTACAAAGACGACAGCCATATAGGCGAAAAAGCCAAGCCCGCCTCTCTCGTCATCAGAACTCAGGAAATTGTCGATGACCATGGCGATAATGCGGGCCAAAAACATGACGAACGTATTCACTACGCCTTGAACGAGAGCCATCGTCACCATGTCTCCGTTGGCGATGTGGGAAATCTCGTGACCCAATACGCCTTCGATTGCATCGGAATCCATGCGTTCGAGAAGGCCGGTTGAGACGGCAAGGAGCGATCTGTTTCGGCTTGGTCCGGTGGCAAAGGCGTTAACTTCCGGGCTGGGGTAGATGCCAATTTCCGGCAAATCTTTTAATTGCGCCCGGGTACACAGGGATTGTACCCGATCAACGAGCAGGCCCTCTGTGTCGGTGGCGGGTTGTTTCGGATCGATAAGGATTACGCCGAGGGCACGCTTCGCCGTCCAGCGTGAAATCTGCAGGGAGATAAACGCGCCGCCCATGCCGAAGATCGCGCAAAATACAAGAAGGCTCTGGGTGTGAATTCCGTTGGCATTGAGATAGGGGCGAAACCCTAAAACATTGACTAAGAGGGAAAGTGCGACGATGACCGCGGCGTTTACCGCGAAAAAAACGAAGAACCGGCGCATGGGATCAGCCCGCGAATTCTTTGACCTTTTCTATGATGGAATCCATTCCGGCGCCCTTTTGCAGTGCGCCGTCGGCTCCCTCAAGGCCGCCTTCTTTCTTTTCCTTTTCAAGATCGCGGCCGGTCATGATGAGAATTTTCGCCTTGGTTCGCGTTTTGTCGCG
>JBFIEP010000384.1:0-3480 GCA_041603335.1 Elusimicrobiota bacterium
CACCGTTGTTCGTCATGAGTACGTTCACTTCGTCATTGATCAAATTTATCCAATTGTCAACTTCGGTCAGTTCGGTGCAATTTCAGAAGCACTCTCCGATTACTTCTCCGCAAGTTCCCTTGGAGTCAGCAAGATCGGACAATTTACGGCTTCCGCATTCGGATCGGTCGGCGCCCTTCGGGAATTGGATTGCGTCGCCAACGGGGGCTGCATCGTTTTTCCGACAAACTGGGTTGGATCGGTCCACGAAGACAGCCGTTCGGTTTCGCAATCCCTCTGGGAAATCCGCAAAAACCTTATTTCCACGCTCGGGGCGGCAAACGGACAAGCATGCGCAGACGGTCTTGTATTCCAATCGCTGTTCTTCTTTCCTGACAGCTTCGGAGATCTACTGGATGCGATGCTTCAGGTTAGCGCGAACTCCAACTCTCTCGTTCCTCTCTGCGGGGCGGATAATACGCAAAACGGCTTGATCCAAGCACAATTTTCGACGCACGGCATTTTCACCCCCGCGACCGACGCTGACATCTACGAACCCAATGACGGCATCGCGTCGGCCACGGATATCTCAACGGCGGCTGTTATCTCGGCACGCATTTTCCCCCAGGCCGATCTCGATTACTACATCCTGGGAAGCGGCCGGGGTCAAATCTCGATTCGGTTAAACCTTCCAGCAAATCCCGGACAGACTGGAACCTACCAAGCCTATGCCATGACCCTAGTAGACAGCAATTACAAAATTGTCGCAGAAGCCAAACCCTCACTCGATATCAATCCGACTTTATCCGGATTCTGTCCCGATCTAAATTGCATGACGAGTTCATCAGACTTTACTCTCGAATACTTCAGCCCCACACGCGCACAATACTTCCTTATGGTCCACGGTCCCGGCGGCGACCTTGGTTTTGTTACAAACAATAATTCAACAGCATTCTATTCACTGGAACCTTCCTTCAATCAGGCTGGGCCCGTCCAAGGGAATATCATTCAGGCCGCGTTCGACAACGACCTAATTTCTTTTGATGTTAGCGTTGCAACTTTCGTGCAAAGCCAATCCTATACATACAGTCACGCCCGCCTACTCGACCATACGTTCTCCGTCCTCCCTGGAGCAGGAACTAACGATGCATCCCCATCCCTCACCAATGTCTCAGCGACAAGCGCCTTGGGGAAAGTCTCGGGAAGTGTTCGCGTTGCCCCTGGATTTGATTCTCGCTATGCTGCGGTCGGAACTGTTTATCTGGAAATATTCGCCACGAACAAACTCGGAAGAGTCCAGTCGCTGGGCTTTTCTAATGCCATTAATCTCAGCGCGAAAACGACGGGCGTCCGCGCCTTTAATAATGTCTTCAACCCTAATAGAGGACAAGCCACTACTGTCAAATACGAAACGGAAGGTGCGGGACGAGTTCAATTACGTCTCTATACCCGCAGCGGTCGTCATATTTTAACGCTCCTTGACATCGAACACCCTGGAGGCAAAGGTTCAATCGACTGGAATGGGAAAAATTTATCCGGGAGTACCGTTGCAAGCGGAATATATTTACTCAACGCACAGGGACCCGGACTTAATGAGACTAAGAAAATCATCGTAGTTAAATGACCCTTTTTTATCCGAGGATATTAACGTTCTTTCTCACAGCGTCTCTCCAAGTGACGCCGGCCTCTGCAGCCTCCAATCCCGGAACAACGGCCGCACCGGTGCTTCAAATTCCCATCGGAGCACGCGCTGTTGGGATGGGAACTGCCTACACAGGGGTGGCTGATGATGTTTCCGCTCTCTACTACAATCCCGCCGGCCTTTCGAACCTTAATCATCGTGAAATAAGTTTCATGTATCTACGCTCTTTCGCGGAACAAAATATCGAATATTTCGCGGCGGCCACGCCGCTAACAACGGCCGGGTTCATCGGCGATGGCTACGCGGCAATGGGGACAAGTCTCCTCCTAGCCCAAAGCGGAACGATCGAAGTCAATACGACAAATTCTACAGGACAACTTACAGAGACAAAAAGCGTCAATGCCGGCAGCGATTTCATAGCGTCCTTCGGTTATTCGGAACGGGTTGCCCATTTTGAAATTCCTACTAAAAACGAGGATGTTACCTTCCACCACTATATGGGATTAGGGGGGAAATGGATTCGTTCGAGCCTTGCTGACCAATACTCCGCTTCAACGATCGCCGCTGATTTCGGCTATTTTCTCCGCGTTCCCGAATGGAGGATGACAAGCGGTTTGTCTCTGCTTAATATCGGCGGAGATATGGCGTTTGTGGAGGAAGGGGATCCTCTCCCGGTAACGGCACGGTTAGGTTTTGCCTACGACCCGATCCTGCCCGATCGATGGTTATCCCAGCGGGATCAAGCACTGCTTGTCTCATTCGATTTGGAGTACCTCGCAAAAGAAGAGCAATACGGCGGTTCCATCGGTCTCGAATACTCCTTTCTTAGGAGACATGCCGCCCGTATCGGATACCGCTTTAACCGCGATGTTGTCGGGATGAGTTTCGGTTTCGGAACGGCCTGGAGAGGAATCGAAATTGACTATGCATGGGCTTTGACATCATCCCTCAGTGATACCCACCGATTCAGCTTCACTTACCGCTTCGGACGCGTTGCGGCGCAAAAGCGGGAGATGAAAAAGCGGCCCTTTATCGAACGGATGCCAGATCGTGATGAACTGAAAGGGATCGAGGATCAACAGCCCGTTCCGGTCGACCCTCCCAAGCGCAAACCCCGCCGCAGCCCCCGACGGGAAAGGGTCGCTCCTGGGTGGATTTATTAGAGAACGACGGTTACAATTACGGATATGGGCGATGTTCTCGTTTTAAACAAGAATTTCTATGCGATTGCGGTCACGGGCTGGCAGCGCGCGATCTCACTCCTATACCTTGATCACGCCCGTGTTGTTGATGAGGGCTACCGAACCTACGACTTCGGGGGATGGCTCGACGCATCCCGCGAGTTTGACGAAAATTCATCGGGATTCGTAAATACGCCGAATATGAAAATCGCGATCCCTGAAGTGATTTCGTTAAAAATGTTCGGGCAAGTTCCTAAACGGGAAGTCACGTTTTGCCGCCGTAATCTCTTCCTGCACTACGATTGGACGTGCTGCTATTGCGGGAAAAAGTTCCCCAGCGAGAAACTCAATTTAGACCATGTCCTTCCAAAATCGAGGGGAGGGAAAACAAGTTGGGAAAATGTCGTCGTTTCCTGCATTCCCTGCAACAAGCGCAAAGCAAACCGGCTTCCTTCGGAATCGGGAATGAAGCTTAATCGGACACCGGCCAGGCCCCGTTCACGAACAGGTCCGGTTCTGTGGCCCGGAAGCGGCAATAAACCTGCCTGGAATCCGTTCCTGCCTTCGCCTCAATATCCTTCTTAAAATAATTTTTCCAAGCAAGGAGCGTGCATCTCCCCCCACGGGGGAGAAACTGCAAATAACTAGGGACTAAGTCCTTAGTTGTTTAGTTGTTGG
>JBFIEP010000385.1:0-3480 GCA_041603335.1 Elusimicrobiota bacterium
GCCGGAGCCGGTTTATCCGGATCATAACCGCTTCAACGAACTGTGGAATTTGTTCGAAATCGAAGGAGACTTCAAGCCGCTCGAGAAAGCTCCTGAGGATTATGGAACAGAATTCCGGAAAATATTCGGACATAACCTCTCTCCGGATTGCCCGCCCTATGAGACCCATTACGATCACGCGGGAATCTTCCGGAAGACGCAAACCTTGGCGGACCTCTCGGGGTTCTACAAGGCGTTCGGGGTCGAACTTGCGGCGGGGGACCGTCGTACCGATCACCTTCCTGTCGAACTAGAGTTCTTGTCTCTTCTGCTTCACAAAGAGGCATACGCCATTGAGCATCGGGACGATACAAATGTCGAGGTCTGCCGGAAAGCACGCATCCGTTTCCTGGGAAAACATGTGGCGGCCTGGTATCCGATGTTTGCCGGTGCGGTCATCAATAAAGGAACCAACGGCTCGGTTGAATGGCTGATCCGGCGTCTAGCAGCATTTATCGCGTTTGACGCGACTTCGCTTGGCATTGACTTGAAAATGCGAGCAAAAGGAAAAGGTCCGGTAAACGAAGAAGTCGACGAGAATGGCTGCACATCATGCAGCATCGGGAGTGATAATGAAAAGCTTTAACGTAATTCTTGCTCTATTGCTTGGGATTTCAGGGTCGGCGACGGCAAAGGACGTAGAACTTGCCGTTGTTCAAAAAAAGGCGGTAGTAAAGCTGAGCCCTTTTGATAAAGCCTGGAAAAACGTGACAGGGGTTTGGGTTCCTTTGATGGCTCAGACCATCGCACCTCCAGGCGGGGGCGGGGAAACAAAATCCGCCCGCGTGAAAGCGATCCAGACCGACCACGAGCTCTTGATTCGCGTTGATTGGGCTGACAAGGAAGTCAACGACTATCCTTCCAAATCTGAAAATTTTCCGGATGCCGTGGCTCTTCAGTTTCCAGCGGAGCCTTCGGCCTGGCCATCGCCCTTCATGGGAGACCGCGAAAACGCCGTTGTTATTTGGCGTTGGTCAGCGAGTGCCCAAAAAGATCTAGAGAAAGGGTATCAGTCGAGTTCTTTGCACCGACCCCGGATGACGTCCGATCTCTATGCCTATGCGGGAGACGCGACCTTCCGAACCGGTGAGGGTGCGGGGAATATTATTTCAAACCGCCGCCGTGTTAGCCCGGTCGAAAATCTCGCCGCACGGGGATTTGGGACCCTCTCGGTTCAAGATGAACAGCCGGTTGCCGGGAAAGGAATACATTACAAGGGCCGTTGGTATGTTGTCTTTCGGCGCGAACTGATGGGTACGCCGTCGTTTTGGCAGGGATCGCGGACACGCTTCGCTGTTGGAGTTTGGGACGGCAATAAACGCGAGCGTAATGGTGTTAAATCGGTTTCGATTTGGCATACCCTCGCGTTGGCAGAAGCGGGAAAACGTTCCAAGGAAACCAAAATTGAACGCGGCCATCGCGTCTATCGCCGATTCGGGTGCGGTACCTGTCACGGCATTGATGCCAATAAAGGCATCGCCAACGGGAACGCGCAGACCAATCCCATCCCGGCGCTTGATCGTGTAAAAGAGGGTTTTAGCAAGGAAGAGCTGCTGCAGGTCATTTACAATGGACGGGAACCAGTGCGAAAGGACCCAAATGGCGCCCCGCCGCCGTTTAAAATGAACGCTTGGAAAACGGTCATGGATAAGAGTGAGGGTGACGCATTAGCCGCCTATTTATTCAGTCTGATGAAGGAAGAAGAAGGCTCTGAGTGGTAAAAATGCTGTAATTCATTAAGGAAATAATATTAATACCCGCTGGCCATAGTGTTGCTAATAAAAGGACGTTATGGCCATTACTCGCAAGCAATTCCTGAAAAGTGCAGCATCAGCCTGTACCGTTTTGGGGGTTGGGACCGCAATTCTAAAGCCTGCCGAGGCTCGAACCCGTCCGATGCGCCCTCCGGGAGCCCTTCCGGAAGACGAATTTTTATCTGTTTGCATCCGCTGCCGGCAGTGTGCTGACGCCTGTCCCAATCAATGCATTACGGCCTATACCCCGGAATCAGGCCGGCGTTTCTCGATGACTCCCGGAAGTGCGGAAGAAGGCACTCCCGTAATATTTCCGCGCGCGCAGGCCTGCAATTTGTGCCAGAAAAGTCCCGGCGATAAATTACTCTGCACCGATGCCTGTCCGACAGGGGCTTTGCAGGTGATTAAAAAAGAGGCTGAAGAGATTAAGCAAAAGGTCCAGATGGGTGTTGCCGAAGTGGATACCAATCTCTGCTGGTCCTACAACGGCAGCTCGTGCGGGGTCTGCGTGAAAGCCTGTCCTTTTGAGGGCAAAGCGTTAAGGGCAGGACAGTTGGAAACTCCGATCATGGATCCCGAATTTTGCGTGGGCTGCGGATTATGCGAACGCTCCTGCATCCGTTATCCTCAGGCGATTACGATTAAGCCTGTTGCGAGGACGGTATGAGAATGCGCCGCCGCGAATTTATCGCCCGCGCGACTGGTGCGGCTTTAGTCTTGGGCGGGATTGGCACGATCATGAACGACGGGGAAGGCTATCGTTTCCCGGATAGCCGCAGACGCGGCATCTTACGACCGCCGGGGTCGCTCGAAGAAGAAGAATTTCTTGCCCAATGCATCCGTTGCCAACGGTGCACCGAAGCGTGCCATCCGAAGGCGATTCGATTAGGCGGACCCGGGACAGGCCGGCATGCGGGAACACCTTACATCGTTCCCGAAGATCATGCCTGTACGCTTTGTTTGGAATGCGGAAAGGCATGCCCCACGGGGGCCATTGAAGCGATCACCAAAAAAACGGAAGCCCGTATGGGGACGGCGGTCGTCGACAAGCGGCTTTGCGTGAGCCATAACATGACCGGTATTTGCGGCGCGTGTTTCACGGTTTGTCCGCTGCGGGGAAAGGCGATCGTGCAGGGGATGCATAATGCGCCGACGGTGAACCCCGAAGAATGCGTGGGATGCGGACTCTGTGAAGAGGCCTGTATCGTTAAGGGTGACAAGGCGATTCGGGCCTTAAGTGCACGGCGGTGGGACGCATGAAAATATGGCCCTATCGTCGAACCGTTCAGGTCCTTGTCGTGATCGGGTTATTTTCGCTGCCGCTGATGGCGCGCTACAGCCATTACCTCTCCGCACGCGGTTTGGAAAAAAATATGAAGTCCTGGCAAGGAACATTGCCGGGGCGGCTTATGGCTGTCACCGATATTTTCATGAGGATTGGAATCCCGAATGGCGAAGGGGGGGTCGCGGCCCGTCGTCCCCGCAAGAAGCTGCTCGCCCGCTCCCGGAATTTCTACGGCTCGGCGTGGTCCGCCCGGCTGTTTGGAATATCAATGACCGACCTCCTCGCCGGCGTGGAGAGTGCGGCGGCATCCCGGAAATTACGCCGTGTCCTTTTGGTCGGATTAATCCTACCGGTGCTCGCGACCATGATTTTGGGCCGCGTGTTCTGCGGCTGGATCTGTCC
>JBFIEP010000386.1:0-3475 GCA_041603335.1 Elusimicrobiota bacterium
CAAACGTTGCCTTTTGGGTTTCAGCCATCGGAGTCCTCCAAGACACTATCAATGAAATTTCCTAGAGCCCCAAGAGCGTCAGGCGCAATCCCGTGCCCCCCTTGGAACGGTCGCAGACTTCCTTTCCAACCGGCTCCAAGCAATACTTTCTCTAACTGCTTCGCCCCATCGAACCCCAGAATCGGATCCTGTTCGCCATGGGTTTGAAAAAAAGGCGTCCCCCCGCGCTTTGCGGCCCGCGCCACGGTTCCCTCTCCATCCACGAGATTCCCCGATAGAACGAAGACTCCTCGCGGAGCCCCCTCTCCCGCGAGCGCTGATTCGATCGCCACCATCGAGCCTTGGGAAAACCCTCCCAAAACAAATTTCTTTACCCCGGTCTCATGGACAAGAGCCGACACTGCTTCGCCGGCCTCACCGATTCCCGGGGGACGCGTCTTGGCAAAATCCCTATAGGTCCCAAGAACCTGAGCTTGAAGCAGGGCCTCCTCATCGATGGGGAACCATTGTCGCCCCCCCGCCATCGGGTTGGACCCGAGGGGTTCGGGTGCTTCCGGAAAAATCCACCGGACAATCCGCTGGGTGGGAATTTCAAGTGCGAGCGGCGCAAGATCGGAGGCATCGGCCCCATACCCGTGGCAGCACACGACAACCGCCTCCGGAGATTCGATCGGGAAATCAATAACATCGAGCGGTCCGATTTTCGTTCGAACAGCCTGGCGAGACGCTTGCGTCATGTCAATTCGTGAAGCGTCATTCCCATGAGATAGGTCCATGGGATAAAACGCTGGGTATGAATCGCGTCCCCGATATTCGAATCCAGTCCTGAATACCAGATTCCGCGTTCATCAACCTTAATAATAGCTGAGAATTCATCTATCCCGGGAAGTTCAACCGCAGTAAATAACTCAACCAAGGCCAGCGAGCCGTCGTCTTTAAGTTCGGGCTCACGACTCAGAAGAGGCACGACAGAGTCACGCCATTGGGTCGTCGCGACATGCCTCTTGTTCTTCCACTTTTTTCCGTCCTCTGTTCTAAGCGTTTTAACGAACGCTTCACCTTCCTCAAGCTTCATCTAAATCCTCCAAACCTGTCCTGACAGAGTAGACCCTCTCGACGCCCGCGTCAAGGGATCCCTTGACGCAGGGGACTTAGCGGCCAACAATACCTTTATGTGGAGAACTCTATTACTCCTCGTATTCTCTATTACAGCCGTCGGCTGCACCGGTCCCGATCTCTGGTGCGAAGAGTCGGCCTCCCAATTAACAACTCAGAAAAAAACTGCGCTAGCTTCTTATGAGCGCGCTGCTATTGAGTGGAGAGCAGCCCTTGCATCGGGGGAACCGGAATCTGCAGACCAACGGTATATAGAAAACCTTGCTCTCAACGCAGCGCGTTTTATAGACGCCGAGGGGAAAGCCGATGCACGTTTCCTAATAGGTTGGACAAGGAACTTCATCTCGCGCTCCGCAAAACACGTTCCAGATCCCAGAATACGTCTCAGGGCCGCCGCAAGCACCCGACGGTGGGCCCCTCAAGCAAGACCCTATCTCCCTTAGTGATTTTGGTAGTCTAGGAATTCATGAAAACGAAGAAATTCGGGCGCTTAGACTTTGAGATCTCGGCAATCTCCTTTGGCGGCGCAGCGGTCAGCGGAGAAGGCGGCGGATACGGATTCGGAGAACTATCCGAGTCCGACGCAATAGGATTGCTGCACGCGGCTCACGACAGGGGAATCAACTGCTTCGATACCGCTCCGTGCTACGGATACGGCCTTTCAGAACGCCGTTTCGGGAAAGCGTTCGCTGACCGCAGGGACCGTGTGTTTCTAGTCTCCAAGTGCGGCGTGACCTGGGACGAGGACAAAAAACTCAAGAACACCAACGAACCCGAAGTCGCACGGCGCATGTTGGAACAAAGCCTTCGCGATCTGGGTGTTGACCATATCGATCTTTACTTTATCCATTGGCCGGATAAAAAGACCGATATAAGAAAGACCGTTGAAGTTCTCTCGGATGCCAAGCGTGCGGGCAAAATCGGCGCCATCGGCCTATCGAATTTTTATGACGTTGAAGAGATACGAAAAGCACAAGAAATCGACCGCATAGACGCGTTCCAAACCCAGTTCAATCTCTTCGCTCCCGAAGCAGCGGAAAAACTTTTCCCCTTCGCGAAGGAACATGAAATCGGCCACATGAGCTGGGGCAGTTTCGATAAAGGGATTCTCACAGGGCGCGTCACCCGGGACCGGAAATTCGATGATAAAGATTTCCGCTCACGCTTTAAAAGCTTCGTGAACGAAGGGAAAATGCGGGCCATGGACCGGATCACACCGCTGCTCAAAGAACACGGGTTTGACGGGCGCCAATTGGCACTCGGATTTATCTTCTCACATCCGGAAGCGACGACTGCGGTGTGCGGCGTAAAATCAATCGAACAGCTTGAGACCGCCTTAAGCGCGCTGGACAACCTCCCTTCCGCCGAACTCATCGAGGAAGTGCGAAAAATTGCCGAAGAGGAAACCAAGGAGAAGGCGTGAAGATCTTGTTACTCGCCGTCATGGCCGTTTCCGCAGCCAATGGTGATTTTGCAGCGCTCTCAAACCGCGCCGTGAGCACCGATTCCCCCGAGGCAAAAATCGAACTCTATTCCCGGGCACTAAAGTCGTGGACACCACGGGACGGGGACCACAATAAGGCCGTCGTATTAGCCAACCGTGCTGCCATTCGGCATCAAGTCGGAGATTTCGAGGGTGCGATTAAGGACTTAACCGCTTCAATGGATGTGCTGGGAAAAGGCGCTCTTACGTTGGCCAACCGCGGCGCCGCACTCGCAAGCCTCGGACGCCACAGCGAAGCTGTTTCTGATTTCACAGAAGCGATTCGGCACGACCCCCGTAATCCAACCCACTATGCGTCTCGTGCCATCGCTCATGACGCGATGGGAAAAACCGAACAAGCAATCCTCGACTACAATGTACTGCTGTCAATCGATCCGGCCTTCAAAGAAGGCCGGAAAACGCGGGGATCCCTTTTATTTAAAGCCGGCAGGTATGCAGAGGCGGTCGCTGACTTCGATGCCGCGATCTCACTAAATAGAAACGATCGCCGCGCCTACCAACTCAAAGCCCTCGCCGAAGAGGCGATCGCACAGACCAAAAAGAATGCCGAGGTCCAAGTCCGCAATGAAGAGATGAAACGCCGGTCGGCCGCGCAGTCTCGGCAACGGCCGCAGCAATTACCGTTTAAGATGCCCGACATAGATCCCCGGATATGGTTATTCGCCGCAGGACTGCTGCTTTTGGGATTTGGAATCAGAGCTCTGAAGTAGAACTTCTTTAGCTGGCCCGGCGCGCTTCAAGCTTACGAACCGCTTGCTTCATTTCACGGCGGACAAAGGACCGGAGTGCTTTGTACTTATCCTGGTCCTCAAGAATTATTCTCCCATCCCTAAGGTCATTAAGGGTCGGCCCGAA
>JBFIEP010000387.1:0-3470 GCA_041603335.1 Elusimicrobiota bacterium
AAAGCAATAAAGCAAAGCCTGACACCATTATAACAAGTCGGGAAGTTCTTGTTCGAGGCGGTGGGTTGCTTGATCGCGGTCGGTGCCGATGGCGATGACGTCGAATTTTCCGAAATCCCGGAGGCAGCCAACGTTATAGAGAATGAAATGTCCCTTCCCTGTGCGGGCATCGTAGAGGGTGTCGCGAAGGCGGGCGAGGATTTCAGGAAACGGGCGCCCTACGAGTTTTGAATTAACATAATCGCGGCACCGGTAATAAGGAACTTTGTCGGATCCGAAGATACGTTCAAGCAGGGCCATGGGTATGGAGGTCCCGCCCCACCGGCCGTTGCATTCCACGAATTTTGGTTCATCCCCGCATAGAATGAAATCAAACGAGCATCGTCCGGCGAATCCGAGATCTTGGAACACGCGACCCATGACGACGCTCAATCGTGCGATTTTTTCTTGAATGGGTTTGGGAAGCGAGGAAGGCAGGCTTCCTTGAAAAACGCATCGGTCGCCCTCAAGCAGCTGCTCGAAAATGCCGTCCACATGGGGTACGCCTTCATTCAGCGGGGGGATCCAAATCTGGGCGGAGGGGGACTCGCGGGAATCGGTGCGCCACTCGATGAGGAGCATCTCTTCTACCTCGTCCCAGCGGTGATCTTCGGCGAAGGTGCGGATTCGGTTTTCGATATTCCCCGAGAGGAATTCTTCGGTCTCAAAGACCTTGTTCCCCATCGCCGAGGCGTAGTTGACCATCTTAAGGACAACCTTTTCGGTGTTCTTGAAATCAGAGGACGACGCGGCAAGTTGCGCCGGGTCTTTCGATTTTACCGTACGGCAGACCGAGCCGTCTCCGAAAAGAACGCGCGCAGCCCTGTCGAGAAGGCCTTTGTGGTTGGCCGCAAAAACCGCTGGGGGCGTGGGTCCTAGAACCTCGACGCGGCCGTCGGTGCTTTTGCGGAGTTCTTGAGCGAGGTCCCAAACCGCCCGTGAGCTCATATAAGGATGAAGGCGCAGGCCTCCGCGTTCCTTAATGATGGATTCGAGTTTTTTAAAAGCAATCGGGTCTTTGCGGCAGGCGGAGGCGACCCCTAGATTGCCGGCTTCAGCCGGCTGGGCCTGAAGGAAATTCGGGGCGCCGATTCCGAGATATTCGCGGTTGTAGTCTTCGTAACCGGCAACGGGATTTTGCGTGGCGGCGAAGTAGTCTCCGTCCGCTGCGCGCGTTCGCGAACGCAATTGATACCACTCGATGCCTGGAATTCCATCTAGAAAGGGGATGTCGCTGAAGTCTTCCAATAGAAGGGAAGGGAGTCCGCCGTTGGAAGTCGGGCGAAAGGACGCATATTGTTTTTGATCGACGCCCACGCGTGGGTGCTCGCGCAGTACCGCGACGGCCTCGTTAATACGGGCCGTCTCGTCGGATGTTTCGTCAAAGATGAAGCGGTTAAGGGCCATCCTTTAAAGGATAGCTTTTACCAACCGCCGCCGAAGGCCCAAGCATCCAAATAGGAGCGTACGTCCGCAGCTCCTTTTGTCCCTGACATCATACGGCTGAGCGCCGTATCTCCGTCAAAATGCTTATTCGCAGCCTTCAACCAATGCCGGACGTTGGTTTTGTTGGAGAAGATGGTGTGAATGGCTTTATAGATGCCGAGTGTGTAGGAGACGCGTTCCAGTTCCGCCTCCGTTAAGATAGCGTCCGGGTCATCCTTGAGCTTTTTTAGACGGGCCGAAGAGGAAACCCCAAGCACCCCGCGCTGTTCTTCTTCGGAAAGTTTCCAGAGTTTCGCGATTCGGAAAAAGGCTTTCTTGCCCGCCTTAGCGAGTCTCTGATGCGTCGCAGGATCCATACGGAAGGTCATACGCTCCCAAGTGTCGATCATTCCGTGATCTTGAAGCCATTGCAGGGTGAACCAGGAAACTTCATCGTGGGAGTCGAAACCTTCCTCTGCGAGGGCTTCGCCCAGCGCTTCATAATCAGCGACACTCATTTTGTCGGCGATGCGGTTGTAGAGAGGCGTCTGAACGTCGGCGAACTTATCGATCCGAAAGACCGGATCGAGGATGCCGAAGAACAAAATCATAGCGAGAGTGTCGCGTTTTTCCGCATCGGCGTCGGTGTACGGTTTCCCGAAGCGAATCCGGCGCAGCGGCCGGTTATAGGGCATCATGCGGATCGGGCCGCGTGCTTTTGGATGATATTCGCGTTCCGTGTCGACTCCGGCACGCTTCAGTGCGTGATACGGTTGGGTGTGGAACATCCCGTAGAGTACGCCGACGGATTTCTTTCTGACCCGGTTTGCACGTTTTTGAAGGGACTCAACCAATGCTTCTTCACGCAAGCGATGTACTTCCACCATTTTTTCGTTGAAGTCCTTAATCGAATCGAACGTGGAATCCATATCACCGTCTTCGATAAAAGAGTCAAAGCCTGTATTTAGTCCGTTGCCTGCGGCCGGAATTAACTCATTATCGATGCGGGCACGAACCGCGCGGTAGGGTCGTTCATGAATTGGTTCCGGAAGAATTTTAATGCCGGTTCGATAAATCGCGCGGAGAATTTCAATGTCCATCGGCTCGCGGCGCTCAGTGAGTTCTTTGCGGGCCTGTGCCGGTGTTTTTGTTCCATCTGCGACGGCTTGGAAAATTTGCGTTTCCTTCCCCGGTTTAAGCATCTCGACCATGAGTTCTTCGTGACGTGAAACGAACGTCTCTAGTTCTTTTCTATAGGTGCGCGACGCATTGTGATCGTTAAGGAAAAACGAGATAACAGGACGTTCGTTAAGATTTCGGGCCGGAGCCTCGGAAAGTGCGGCTTGGTGAGCACCGGCTTCCGGCATTGGAAGAAGTCCGAATTCAAGCGTAGGCACCGCCGAGAGGGGGAGGTCGAGTCCGCCAAGACCGCTGGTCGCTAACGCCGGATTAATTCCAAATCCGGTAATCCCGGGGAGCCGCAGTTGTCCGGCAGGAGCCAAGCGGATGGGCGCGGCAGAGGCCGGGCACGCGAAGCACAGAGCGAGTGCGATTAAACGACGCATTATTCAGTCTAACACGCACGGCAGCACTCACGCACGGGTCTATTAGGGAAGGGCTTTGGGGGTCGTTTGGGGCGCCAGGTAATCGAAGGCCAGAGAGATTGAACCCATGCCGCTGTTGCAGAAAATCGAATACTGTAAATTACGTGTGGTGACGCGGTCTAAAACCTTGTCATAGGCATCGGCATAGATACCGCAAGCACGGGCATCACTCATCTGCCGTTGGATCTGCGCGCGCAGCCAGAAGGCAGGAATCGGTTCGTCGGCGTCATCAATCATGGGTACGGGATCGCTGAGCGCATTCTGTCGGTTGATAGAGCCGAGAAGATTGGCGATCGCCTCGCGGTTGGCTGTTTCCGGGGCGGGCTTGAGCGACTCCCAGACCGCGCTAAGCCCTTCGTTCCAGTAGCACCGCGTCTCGATGTTGCGGGCGTCCACGATGCG
>JBFIEP010000388.1:0-3460 GCA_041603335.1 Elusimicrobiota bacterium
TTGCGCTTCGGGATCGGGAAACGAAACAACGCCGCGGCCCGGATCTAAACGAACCGCTTCTCCTTCCCGAACTACGACACGTTTAAAGCCCGTGACCCTCCCGGACTTTCCAAAGACCGGAAGATCAACCGATAATCCCGAGGACTCACCCCAAACACCCGAGGGGAGATCCACAGCGGCAACACCCCCGAGCCCGGCAACGATTGCCGCCTGGGCGCCTCCGGACGTCGTAAGAAGGCCGCGGCAGCGGCGGACAGCCATTCGGTCGTTAAATCCTACATACGGGGTAACAAAAATCCGTCCGCCCAACTCCGCCTTCGCGCGGTCGTAGGTCACCCGGGCGAGGACCGAAGATCCCGGCGCGAGGCTCGTTCCGAAAGCTTCCCGGGAAGGATCGGGAGTGCCGCGCCGGCCGAACGATTCGCGAACACGGGGCAAGGTCTTAGGTGTTAGCAGACCCAACGCAGATAATTTTTTCACCAAACCGTCAAACGTTAGTCCCTTGGAAGACACGCCCGTTAACTTCCCGGTCGAAACACTCCGCGAAAAATAAAGGACAAGCCAGTCATCGGCATCGAGCTGCCATTGGCCGCGGAACACCAGCGTCTTTCCCATTTTCGCAACGGGACGGGCAGCGGCATAAACCGCCGACCAATCGTAACTCGACGCACGGGAATCAAGTCCGCCGGCGACCGCAGGACGATAGGAATTGTTTTTCCGGTAGGCATCTCCATCGAGAAAAAGCTCACCGCGGGCAATCGCCGCACGAAGCGGGGTGTTGTAATAGAGATCAATGGTGCGCTGGCCGAACGGGGCATCCGCGGAAAAAGTCCCCAGACCAAGACGCTCCAGGGAACCGGAAAATTTTACGCGCAATTTCTCGCGTTCGTCTTCCCGAGCCGCATAGAGTTCGACGGCACTCCCGAATTCATTTAGTCCCAGCATCGGCAAACGGCCTTCCGCCGCAAAAATCCGGGCGAGAACATCCAGCCGCTTGGCATTCTGATCTTCATTCGAGGTTCCGGCGAGGTACCGCTTTAATTCGGGGAGCAGCACGCGGCCGGTTTCCACGGCCTTCCACGCCGCGCCAAAGATTTCAACCCGTGAATCCAAATCCAAACGCGCCCGTTCCCCGGAGTGCGTCGCGGTTAAGACGCCGTTATCAACGGAAACAGCAAAGCCGAGTTCAAAGAGAGCGCGGGTGGTAAAATAAAATTGCGAGTGCTCGTAGCCGCCGCCGCCCGGTGACTGCATACGCAGACGAATCAGCCCGCCGCGGCCGAGGGACGCCATATCGCCGTAGAGGTTCGCACCCCCTTTAGACAACCACACGCGGTTTCCGTCAATCACCGCCGAGAGCTCGGGATCAACCACCGGTCCTGCGGCCCCGATAAGCGCGCGGACGGCGGGGGAAAGCACCTTCGAACGGCTCATATCCAGAAATGCCGCCTCCGCGAGAGTTTCACCCTCTTCCTCTAAGGAAACGAGCGCATTGGCGGATTGTTTCGCTTTCGGCCCCGGCGAAGAAAGAGCCTGCTGCCGCACCAATTCGATCCAACGGTTCAAAGACGGCTTATCAAGGGCGAAGACCCGTTCGTGAAATTCCTTTGGAAGCGGTTCGGTCGCGGCGGCGTCCTTGAGGCCGGTCCTCAGCGCGGTGACGAATTTCTTAACGTCGTCATAGTCTTCGGAAATAGAGGCTAAGAGATCGGCCGCTTCCCGGGCATCGGCCACGGTAGGGCGCGGCGCGGCGGCGGCAAGCAGCGCTTGGGCTTTATCGGCCTTGGAGAGAACGATATCCAGCTGGGTGAACCAACCGCTAAGTTTTTGCTCCGGCGCAGCGTCTCCCCGCACGGTGATGACCGGAGACGCGTGAGCGGCTCCAGCAAGGAGCAAGGCCAAAAAAAACATTTAGTGGACGGGAACGGCGATGTAGGGGCCGAAGTCGGCGGATCGTACAGGCTGCAGACGCGGGAAACGGCGTGCCTGACTGGACCGCACCGCGGCGAGACCCTCGATGGTTACCGTGGTCCCCGTCACTGCCGGAACATCCGAAGCGAATCCAAATCCAAATCGATTCAGCACAGCCATGATCCATTTCCAAATTCCCGAAGCGGAATCCGAAAGGTACCGGCGGGCCGCGATGAAAAACCCGCGAAGCCCGAACGGATTGGAAGCCTTCCGGCCGGCTAATTCTCCGTCGGCGCTGCGCTTATGATCCCAAAATCCCTGCGTGTTTAAACCGAACTTCATCGCAGCATGCATCGCAAGCCCCTCGCTTGCGCGTTCGATCTGCTGGTCGAGGGAAAGAACAACATCGGGCATGAGCTTCATCGAGGCGACAAACGCAGCTTCATCCAGCGGCGTTACCTGAACGAACTCCTCGGGGAAGGTCATCCGGACACGCGGATTCGCGGTCCCTGAAAATTCTTCGACTTCGACAGACGTAAACGCCTGCTTCTTGCTCGCCGCCGTGCGGCCCACGGTATCGGCAAGTCCGCGCTTGAGGGAACTCAGCACGGCGCCGTATCCCGCAATATAAGATTTCCCGGACGAGTCCGTTAGAATCCGATTCATCGCGTCAAATTGGTTCCCGTAATCAAACGCCGCGTTTTTATCGGCGCGGCCGGCAGCCGTAATCGCTGCGTTGGCCAGAAGTGAGACGGCTTCAGGTCCCATCGTCTCAGCTGATTTTTTCATACTGGCAAAAGAGGCTTTAACGCGGCCCGCAGGGATTTTATTTTCCCGGACCACCGAACGGGCTTTAATAATGAACTGCCCCGCTTCCGACACGCGCTGCAGTTGAGTGGCCTTGTCTCCGGAGCGCTGGGCGGCGGTCGCCTCGGCGGCGCTTCTGACAACCTGGGCGGCGTAGCTTTTAACCTGGGCCTCGGGACTGACAGAGACTTCCTTTAAAGCGACAGCCGATGATCCGACTTCCTTAGATGAATTGCGCTGACCGATTTGTTCAAAGAGTTTATCGAGGTCGCCCTGGTCGGTCCCGACCTGGACGCCGCCGGCGCCGGGAGCCTTACGGGCGTTAATTTGCTGCACGGTTTGGGCGAGGCCGCCATCAACCGTCGCTATCCCAGTCTTCTTGGCTTCGGCCGCTGGAGTTCCTTGGGTGGGGGAAACAGGCTTCACGGAAAGGGCGGTTTTCTCGAGCTTCGCAGCCGCAGGAGTTACGATAGATTCGGGACCCGGCGTCTGCTCTCGCTGCTGCTGCTGAATAACACGCCCCGAATCCTGGCGCATCATCTCAACGGGATTGCCGCCTTCGTACTTGGAACCCGGAAAATTCAAATTCCCGGGATTAGGCAGATTCGATTTAATGAGGCCGGGAGTGGCCGGATTGTCGGTCGCAAATACGCCGGAATTAATACCCGGAGTCACCACATTGCCCATGGTCGTCTGGGCCCCCCTTCCGGGAACATTAACCTTGGTATTGGGTCCCGCCAAA
>JBFIEP010000389.1:0-3446 GCA_041603335.1 Elusimicrobiota bacterium
GGGCGGGACTCTTGAATCCTTCGTCGATGAAAAGAAAATCGTCACCTTGGCTGAATTTGAAAATATCGAGGATGTCGGTGACGTTATTATCCGGAGTAATTTCTCGGGAAGGCATCTAGCGGTTCGTGATGTGGCCGTCGTTAAAGACGATTTCCAAACGCGCACTACGATTACCCGCACGAACGGACGCAATAGCATCAATTTAATTGTCAGACGGCGCGGGACGACCGATGTAATTAGACTCAGCCGGAAGATCGATACGATCCTCGAAAAATATGCGGACCTTTATAAGGATAAGGGGATTGAAATTATTAAGGTTGTCGATTTTAGCTATTACACGAAATCCCTTTTAAACATCGTAACGAAGAACGCGATCATCGGGTTTGTGCTCGTGTGTATAGCCCTGTTTCTATTCCTGAATCTCCATACCGCTCTTTGGGTCGCGGTGGGAATTCCTTTGTCTATTCTCTTCTCTTACATTTTCTTTCCGGTCTTTGAGATTACGACAAACCAGATCGCTTTGATTACGATCATCCTTGTATTGGGGATGCTCGTTGATGACGCGATCGTCGTCGCAGAGAATATTACACGCCATCAGGAAGAGGGTATGGACCCCAAGGAGGCCGCGATCCTTGGGACGCAGGAAATGCTGCGTCCCGTTCTCGCGACCGTATTGACGACAATGCTGTGTTTTAGCCCGATCCTCTTCATGACGGGGATTTTGGGAAAGTTTATCTGGACGATTCCTGTTGTTGTTATTCTGACTCTCGGCGCGAGTCTGTTGGAATCGATCACCTTACTGCCGGCTCACCTCGGGAGAAATCGGAAGGTCGATCCCGAGGTAAAGAGACGCGACTTCATGGTGAAATTGCGGGCGGTATACGGCCGCGTTTTGACCCGGCTGCTTAAGCAGAGAAATAAGACTGTCTTGCTCTTTGTCCTTGTGAGTGTGATTCTCGGCGGGTTTGCCGGGTGGCAGGCCCGTTTTGAACTGTTTCCAACCGAAGACTTCGATCTCTTTTACATCGTTATGGAAACAAAGACCGGCACATCGTTGGAAGAGACTCTTAAGTCCGTTAAAAAGGTGGAGACGCAAGTCGCAACGATACCGGATCATTTGATGTTTGGTTTCAAGACCGTTGTCGGCGAGCATCGGACCGATGAGGCCGCGCAGGACCGCTCCCTGCATGAGAACTGGGCTCTCATAACCGTCTTTCTTCACCCCTCAGGAAAACGGGATAAGCGCAGTGAGCAGATTATCGAGGATTTAAAGGCCAAGATGAAAGGTTTTGGCGAATTTGAAAAGTTGGATATCCGTGAAATGCAGGACGGTCCTCCCGTCGGCGCTCCCGTTACCGTGCGTTTGGTTTCCGATGATTTTGAACTGTGCCAACGCTACGAGAAAAAGGTTCTCGATTTCCTAAAGAAGGTCTCGGGTGTGAAGAATATCGAAACTTCAAATCGATTGGGGAAAACGGAAATTAACCTTAAGTTGGACCACGCTCACATGGCGAGGGTCGGAATCACGGCATTGGATCTTGCCAGAACGATTCGTGTTGCTTACGACGGCAATGTCGTGACGTCAATCCGTCGGGATGGAGAGGAAATCGATTTTCGGGTAAGCCTCTCGGAAAAACAGCGGGGCGACCTGCAAGTGCTTAAGAATCTGCAGGCCCGTAATGATACCGGCCATCTAGTTGAAATCAGTCGGCTGGTGACGTTCGAAGAAAGGCGCTCGGTGCAGAGTATCAGTCATTTCGACGGTCGCCGCGCTATTAAGATCACCGCCGATGTAGACTCCCAAATCATTACCTCCAAAGAAGCCAACGAAAAGATACGGGAGGCATTTTCTGCGGAAATCGCGGAAATCCCGAATCTTGCGATAACCTTTGGCGGGCAGGAAAAGCAGACAACCGAAAGTCTCCGGAATTTTAAAGTTGCCTTTTTCTGTGCGATGCTCGCGGTCTATTTTATCCTCGTTCTATTGCTGGACTCCTATAAACAGCCGTTATTGATCCTGGTGGCGGTTCCGTTCGGCTTCGTCGGGGTTTTCATAGCGTTCTATCTCCATGGGTACCCGATGAGCTTTATCGGACTTATAGGAAGTCTGGGGATGATGGGTGTCGTTGTTAATGATTCGCTTGTTATGGTTACGTATCTAAACCAAAAGAAAAGGGAGCACCAGGGGGTTATGTCTGTTGCTGATATTGTCAACGGAGCGCAGGTTCGCTTGAGACCCGTTCTGCTTACGACGATCACGACGGTCCTCGGGCTAATGCCCACTGTTTACGGTTGGGGGGGGACGGAACCTTTTCTCACCCCTATGGTACTCGCGATGAGTTGGGGCCTTGTTTTCGCGACGCTCATAACGCTGATCCTCATTCCGACACTTTATACCTTCACGGTTCCGAGGCCCAATGGACAATAGCCCCGGCCATTGCGTCCGCTGCGGGAAGAAGATGGATGCCTTCGATCTTGAAGAGAGCGCCAACGGACAATGCTTGGAATGTGCCGTAAAAAGAGTGGATGACTCTGTCGCGAAGGAGATCGAAAAAGCCGCCCCTAAAGAAATCCCCGCGTGGGTTAAAACTACGGGTCTCGGGGCGCTGCTCCTCGTCTTGTTGATCGTTACCTTGAAGAATATTCCCGCGGTGAGGGAATCGTTTGCCGAACTTGAACCGATCAGCACCGGCATCTCTCCCACGGATTCAGCGACAAAGGCGTGTATTGCGCTTCTTTGGAAAGCGGCGCGATTGCTCCAGGATAAAATGGAATTAAAAAGTGTTCCAAGTTGTCCTGCGGGTTCGCATCCCTATGCCGTGGATGAGGCGGGAAATATACGGGTTGTTCGGTGTCCGAACCCGGAGGAACATGGGGTTTCGGATATTTCCGTTTCCGAGAAAAATCCTATCCCGCGAGTGACGAAATGAGTCTCCTTTTGCCGCGTAAAGGATTCACTCTCATGGAGCTGCTCGTTGTTGTTCTAATTTTGACTTCGCTGGTGAGCATCGTTGTTCCTAAATACGCCGATACGATGAGGAAATCACGCGCGAGGCAGTGTAAGATTACGCGATTGATCACCGAACAGGCGGGAATGCGATATTCAAACGATAATGATGGGGAGGAAATCTCGATCGGGGAACTGGCAAACCAGCATTATCTTGAGACTCCGCCCCGGTGTACCGCTGGCGGTGTTTATGCATGGCTGACTCTCGAATCCGGGGTGCGTGTTGTCGCCTGTTCGTTTCATGGGTGGAGCGAAGACGACTCTGAAGACGCTCCTGTAGAGCAGCCCCCCGTTCCTGAGGAAAAGAAAGAAAAGAAGGAGAAGAAGGAAAAGAAGAAGTAAGGCCCCTCACCGCCCCCTGTTAACGGATGACGAGGTCGGAAGAGGTATGAAGCGTCGGCGTCTGTTCGCGGTTCTGGCGCCGGGCTGCGTTTTGGAC
>JBFIEP010000390.1:0-3444 GCA_041603335.1 Elusimicrobiota bacterium
CGTTGATTTCTAATTCCGTCAATCCTTCCAGGGATATTCCGCGAAAGTCGCGCTTGTAGATGCGGACATCGATTTTTTCGATTTGGGCCATTCTCTACTCCGTCATCCCGAGAATTTTATCGATCTTTTTAGTCGCGCGCTCGACGCGGCCCCGGAACTGCTCCTGTCGGCGGCTCAAGGCTTTGAATTTCCTGAAATCGACTTCATACTTCAGTTTGTCCGAGCGCAGCTTTTCGACCTGTATCTTCAGGCGGTCATTTTCCGTGGTGAGGCGCTCGATGGCGTGGGCAGCCCGGGCGACGAGTGACTCTAAATGCTTGAGCCGCTCGCCCCGTTTCATCCGCGAAGTTCCGCGCTGCAGCCGGATTTTAAGGCGTCTAAAATGCGATCGACTGCCTCTTGGACTTCGGCGTCTTTAAGGGTTCGTTCGGGATGGGTAAAAGATAAGCGCAGGGTGACGCTCTTGCGTCCTTCGGGAAGACCTTCTCCGTCAAAAACGTCGATGGGGAGGGTGGATTCCAGGGCTTCGAGTTTAAGTGCGGAAATGCTCCGTGAGAGTGTTTCGAAAGTGGTCCCGACATCAACGAGAAGCGATAGATCCCGCGTTGAAGACGGGAAGGCCGAGAAGCCGCTGAATTGCGCGCGGCGTGCCTTCCACTGGGGGAGTTCTTCGATGCCGATTTCAAATACCGCAGCAGAACGTGTTCCGAGTCCCCATGCCTTTGCAACCGCAGGGTGGAGAAGGCCGACGAGTCCCCGGGTCTTGTTGCCGATATTCAACTCGAGGCAGGCCTGGGGGTGGAAAAGGGCCGATGGTTTCTTGGGGGTTCTCCAGGATGTGCGGTAATCACGGAGAAGACCTTCTACCGCTCCTTTTACGGCAAAAAAGTCCGGATCGCTTCCGGCTCCTGTCCAGTGGGCTTTGACCGGGGTTGGGCCCGCGAGGATTCCGGAAATTGTCAGACGTTCTGTGCTTTTCTCTCCGTCTTTCGAGTAGATCTTTCCGATTTCATAAAGGCGGAGGCCTGCCGCACCGTGATTAAAGTTCGATGCCGCGCTATTCATGAGACCGATGAGAAGACTCGGGCGCAGGAAGGCCCATTCTTCAGAGAGTGGATTAAGAAGTTTCGGCTGCGTCTGAGTCGGCTGGCTTCCGCCGAAGAATTTTTCCAGATCGGATTCCGAGACCATATCGCGATGGTAGGCTTCGTTGAAGCCGAGGCCGGTTAATAAAGAGCGGAGCGTCGCGCAGGAATCCCGCACCGGATCCGGTTCGGGAACCGGCAGGTGCGCGGGGGCGGCGATGTCGGGAATCGCATCATAACCGATATGGCGCGCCGCTTCTTCGGCAAGATCATTGGGTGTCTTGAGATCGAGCCGATGCGACGGAGGGACAAGCGATAGCGTCCCGGATGCGTCTGCGAAAGTTTCTCCGATCCGTTTGATAATAGCGAGGATATTCTCTTCCGGAAAATCCGAGCCGAGGATCGCATTGATGCGTTCGGCCGAGACCTCGACCGGACGGTGGGCCGCCGGGGTGCTGTTCGTATCCGAGGTCGGACCGGTTTTCCCGCCCGCGAGTTCCAGAACCAGGGACGTCGCGCGATCGGCTGCCGCGGGGATGCCGCCCAGGTCGGTCCCGCGTTCAAAGCGATAGGACGAATCGGTTCGAACGGCAAGCTGCTTTGCGGAGCGCCGCACCCGTGCGGGTTTGAAATTTGCAAATTCAAGAAAGAGTCGTGTTGTTTTTGCGGTGACCGCGGACTCCAGTCCGCCTATCACGCCTGCGATTGCGACGGGCTTTTCTGCGTCGGCGATAACGAGATTGTCGGGAGTCAGGGAATATTCGTTGTCATCGAGGGCTGTGATTTTTTCCCCATCGACGGCGAGGCGGACCGAAAGTGTGCCGCCGGCTAAAAGATCGGCATCGAAGGCATGCATGGGTTGTCCTGTTTCATGGAGGACAAGATTGGTGATGTCTACGACGTTATTGATGGGGCGCAGCCCGATGGTCGTGAGGCGCCGCTGCAGCCAATCGGGTGACGCGCCTATGGTGACGCCTTCGATAAGTCTGCCTACGTAGCGGGGGCACTCTTCGGCATCCTCAACCGCGACTGTCCAGGCTTCGGGTCCCTCTTCTCTGATGCTGCCTGTCTCCGGGCGTGTCACCTGTTTGTTCAGGGCAATGGCGAGTTCCCGTGCGAGGCCGAGATGGGAGAGGCAGTCGGGGCGATTCGGCGTGATGTCGATATCAAGCACGACGTCGGGCTCTCCCGCCAGCGCGGAGAAATCAGCGCCGACGACCGCGTCTTCGGCGAGAACCATGATCCCTTTGTCTTCTCCGTTGGAGGAGAGTCCGAGTTCCTTCGCGGAGCAAATCATTCCGTGCGAGGCCGCTCCGCGAATTTTCGATTTCTTAATCTTAAACCCGCCGGGTAATTTTGCCCCGATTTTCGCGAAGGCGATGCGTTGTCCTTCCGCCACGTTAGGCGCACCGCAAACAACCTCGCATGTCTCAGCGCCGTCGGTTACCTCGCAGAGATGAAGTCTGTCTGCGTTGGGATGCTTCCCGACTTTTTTAACTTCGCCTACGACGACTCCCGTGAACTGCGCCCCGATGGATTCGATGGAGTCCGTTTCGAATCCAAGGTGGAGTAGTTTCGCCGAGAGTTCTTCGGGTGAGAGCTTGTTCGGCAGCAGCTCGTTAAGCCAATTGAGTGAAATCTTCATCCGCCGACCTGATCGAGAAAGCGCAAATCATTTTCGTAGAACATCCGGATGTCGGGGATGCCCAGACGGAGCATCGCGATCCGTTCCACGCCCACACCGAAGGCGAATCCCGACCAGATTGCCGGATCGAGGCCGACGCCTTTGAGTACGGCGGGATTTACAACGCCCGCTCCCAGCATTTCCATCCAGCCCGATTGTTTGCAGGCGCTGCAGCCATCGCCTTTGCATAAAAGACATTGGACATCAACTTCTGTGGAGGGTTCCGTGAACGGGAAGTAGGAAGGGCGCATCCGTATCTTTGTCGTTGGTCCGAAAAGCCCTTTCATGAATACGAGGAGAGTGTTTTTTAAGTCGGCCATGGTAACGTTGCGGTCAACATAGAGGCCTTCAATTTGGTGAAAGACCGCGGCATGTCCCGCGTCCTCGGCTTCGTGACGGAAAACGCGTCCCGGGGCCATGATGCGTACCGGGGGAGCATGTTTCTCGAGGTAGCGAATCTGGACGGGGCTGGTGTGGGTGCGAAGCAGTTCACCGCTTTCGAGATAAAAAGTGTCCTGCATGTCGCGCGCCGAATGGTCTTCGGGAATATTGAGCGCGCTGAAATTGTAATGATCGGTTTCTACGTGGGGCCCATCGGCCCATGCGAATCCGAGACGGGATAAAATCCCGGCCATCTCATCCATCGTTTTTGTGAGAGGATGGCTGCGTCCGAGC
>JBFIEP010000391.1:0-3425 GCA_041603335.1 Elusimicrobiota bacterium
GCCTGGCCCCAACTCTTCGTCGCTGCCGCGATCGCCGCTGCAGTCACCGGCATTCTCTTCTACGATCTCTATACCCGCGGCCGCCTGACCCGGGGGCTGCAGAATTGGTGGAATCGTAAAGGTCCTGTCGAAGGGATGGAACGGGACTTGTTTGCCGTTTTCGATAGCGCTGAAGAAGGGCGCAACCGCTACCGCCCCGAAGACCATGCCAAGGTCGAAGCCGATGTTGAAGCCTGGAAGTCAGGGAAAAAGAGCGACCGCCGCCTGATTCTCCGCAAAGCATCCCAAGACAAGGAACTATGGAGAGAGCGCCTCGTTGCTCTCTACCTCGCCGCCGCTATTTACCCCGATTCCAAAGGCCGGGATGCCATCGAAGATGTTCTGACTGAAATCGTCCGGGCGAAAGCCAAAAATCTTCAGCCCCTTGATCCAGTCGTTGAACGCGTGTTCTCCAAACGCAACTCCCTCGCGTGGCTGTCCCACCCCACAGCCTTAACCCCTTTAAAGCGGCTCGCCGTTGACACGCTCGGACGGGATCTCACCGCATCACGCGCTCCCCCCAAAAGAAGCCTACGCCAAAAGGCGGGACTGACGATGACCGCACTCGTCCTCGCGGCTCTCGTAGGATTCACCGGCTTCTCAGGCATTCAGACCGGGGAATACATCCAAAAAAGAGCAGAAGTAACCCAAACCTCTCTCCAGATTTTCTACGCCGACGACTTTTATATTTTCTCGGACGCCTACAACGACGAGCGTATCACGAAAAAAGTTCTTCCCATTCTAAAGAAATGGCACGACAGCGGGACCGTCAGCCAGGAACAACTCGAACGCGCAATCGTCATCCTCCGTGACTCTCCCGATCCCAAGGCCGACAACGTTCTTGAAGCTATTTTCAAAAAGGCCGATCACTTACCGTTTACCGAAGATAGCGAGGCCCTCCTTCTTCGGACCCTCATAGAACGCGATAACGAAATCGTCTGGAACTTTCTGCAGGAGTACATGCAGGTTCAAGCGAAAAACCCGAATGCCAGCAAACGCCTGATCCGCATGATTAAGATTGGAGCGGAAGTCGGCAGCGACAAGGTTTTCAACAATCTCTTCTATTTCCTCAAGAGCCCCAACGAACAGGTACGCAGCGAAGCGTCGAAGGCTATCTCGCAATCCCTCATGGCGCCCGCCCGTGAAACGGAATTCCTGGATCGCCTCACTCAGGTTTCCGCCAAACACGCCCAGGATCCTATCCTGCAATTATGGGTCGAGCTCTTCGTCTTAAACCGCCTCGCGGCCGAGGGGGCTGAAAAACTTCCGATGGCGAAAGTTGAATCCCTGCTCACGCGGGTCCTCGTTACGGCGAAGGCCGCCGACGCCCTCCGCCTTGCAGCGATTCAACAGATTAAACCGGGAGAAGAAGACAAGCTTCCCCCTCCCGTCCTTGAGATGGCGCTCGGCGTCATGGAACAAAGTCTCGACCAGGCAAAAGCGAAGGGCGAAATTTCAGATGCACAAGCGATCGCAATCGAGAAGCAAATCGTGCGCATCGTGAACGATCTTCTTCTCGATGGATTTAAAATCGACGCGTCGATTAAGAAAGATCTCCAAGACGCCGGCATCCTTGATGCAGACCCCGCCCCCAGCTCTTACGGCGGCGAATACGATGAGTATGATGACTACGGCCACGGCCATGGCGGGATGTTCGGGGGCGGTTACGGCCCTGGCGGGATGTACCGAGGCGGCTACAACAACAACGATCCGTCAGCGGTTCTAAAAGACCGTTACACGCTGAAGGAATACAAAGCGATTAAAGCCGCCATCGCAAAGGCACACGCCTCCGCAGGAGATGTAAAAGACCAATCTCCCGAACAGCGTGAATATTTCAATCGCGCGAACCGTCTTCTAGACCGCGCACTCGCCGCCGCCGAGAAGGCGGAGGTCGCTGAAGGCGAGACCCCCGCAGAAGCGGTCGCCTCCGATCTCAACCCGATTCTCCAGGAAGGCCAGCGGGTCATGCCCGGCTCGGACTTCATCGCGATGCTCCGTAAGTCGAAACTGGCTCCTGTCCTTAACATGGGAGCCGATGCAGCCTGGGCCTACGAAGTCGGCTACGACTACAAGGCGCTTGCAGCCGTTCGCGCGCTGATGAAGAAGAGCCTTGAAACAGGCAAGTCCTCCGACGCCAAAGGTGTGGAAAGCGAACTCGATTGGAACCAAAAACGCTACCTACTTACCTCCATCGTTAAGATTGACGCTCTCATCGATAAACATTTCCCGAACGAAACCCAACCTGAAGACAGCTCGCAGGTATTCTCGAACATGCGCAAGCTCTCGAAGGCTCTTGCTGACGGCGATACCAAAGCGATTAATGAGGCCACCAAGAGTCTTGAAGCCGAATACGACAAAGAGACCGTAAAAGACATCTTCTGGCTGCGTTTTGAAGAAGCCTACAAGGCCGCAACCAAGGACGGCATTCCCCAAAGCAGCATCCGGCTCTGGGCGCTTCAATTCGCAATAGACCGGGCGACCGGCCCGGACGCCGACAAGCTCGATGAAAAGGGCTTTAAAGAAATGGTCGACAAGGTGGCCCCTCATCTCCTCTCCTCCGGAAATGATGCCAAAGCACTCGATATCATCACCGAAGCGTTGAAGAACCCGAAACTCGACGCGAAGCTTCGAACGGTTCTTGAAGCTGAAGTGGTCGAACAGACAAAGGCAACGCTCAAACGTCTCGACAACATGACGAAGGACACCTTCGGAGAAAAGAACGCCGCGTATGCCGAGTTCCAACGCGCATTGAATGAAGCTCGTGTTGTCGTCAAGAATGATAACAACTCAAATCGCGACCTGCGCAAAACAGTGAAACTCTTCCACATCCGCGCCTTCCGCGACGCGATCACAAAAGCGGCGGATGCCCCTAACGCCGCCAGCGCCGAAAAACAAAAGATTCTTAAGCAATGGGCCCCCGGGGTTCTCAATAGTCTCGAAGCGGCCGCAATCGCTGCCGGTGTAGAGGACGGCGGTTCGATTGGAGAACGCCTCGGTGACGAAGTCCGTGACGTCCTCTACGAAGGTTATCGAAAATTCCCCGCCCAGGATTTCAATCGGCTCCTTGAAGAGGCCGGACTCGCTCCTACCGGAACAGGCACGACAGACAAAGACACGGCCTACTACCAGAGCTATGACGCCGACGCTCTTCGAAAAATCTACGCGTTCTACGAAAACTTGCTCAAGACCGGGAAAGGCTGGGGGCAGGACTACCAAGGCAAGGATAAAGTCCTCAGTGCGGATAACCGGGAGTACCTGGTGCGCGGCATCGAGCAGATTTACCGGCTCATGGAAAAATTCTACCCGGACCAAATCGGAACACTCGCAACCCGTCCCTTAGGCCGGGTCATGCAGGATATTAATTCAGCCGACACCGCCATCGCCGC
>JBFIEP010000392.1:0-3420 GCA_041603335.1 Elusimicrobiota bacterium
TAAATCAATCGCCATCCCGGTCCCAAAGAGGGTCAAGTCGTAGTAGCCTGCAATCAATCCGATCGTAATCGGCGTATACTTGAATTTCTGAATAACATCGGTGAGAAAAATTTCTGCCGAAAGTTTGGTCGTGTCGATCTCGCTGCGGTTGAAGAATCCATCTCCATCGATATGACTCAGAAAAATCCGACGTCCGTTCATGGTTGTGACATCCGGACGGGGAAGACCTTCAACAGCGAACGCTTTTTCAAAAAACGTAAAGGGATTCACGATCCAACGGTACTGCTGCGGGGAAACGTCAATGTTCTGGTAAAAGAAGAAGGGATCAAACGCGAACCCGCCGTAGGGGGTTAAGCCGGCGGGGTCCGTTCGATTGGCAGAGGTTTCACGCAGATTTAAACGAAGAAGCGATTTAACGGATTTTCCGATTTTCACGATGGGGATGATCCCATCCTCGGTCGGGTCAAGTTTACGTTCAAACCCAATTACGCCTTTATCAACAGAGCCGACCGTCACCATCAAGGGGTCGACCTCCTGCAGCTCGACATGCTCAAACCCGAATTTCTTAAAAATACGGCGGCATTCGGCCGGAACATGAACATCCTCACCTTTCTTGCGGTAGAACCCGAAATTACCCGTCAACGCGATTTTGATCCCCGAATCCATCGCGGTTTCGAGCCATTTGCAAATTACTTCGGGGCGGCGGTAAGAGACTTGCGCGCCGGTCCATGTCAGGATTCCGCGGACATCGGGGCGGGAAGCCAGATCCGGCAGCGCTCGAGTCACATCGATATACTCGACGTCCAATCCGAGGTGGTTTAGCGGCAGTTCTATATGTTCGTGAATGGGGTGGAAGAAAAAATCCTTGTCTTCTTCGAAGATCTCATCGGGAGTATAGAGCGCGAGAATACGCCGCGGCTCATCCACCCACTCAGTGGCGTGGGAAGGCATGGAAAGAACCACAACCGCTAAGAGGGTGACGAGAGGCCTCATCCAGGACAATGTGCTGATGTGATCTCCTTTCGCTTCTGTTTGAATACACGAACCCAATCCTGAACGCGAACGTGACGCGCCTTGCCCTTTATCCGAATCTTCGGAAGATGTTTACCTAAAAAGTCCATGCGAGCACCCTTGAACAAATCCGTAATCTGTTTATCTGAGAGTCGCCCCATCAAATCAGCGAGGAATTTCCGACCGGATTCCTTGATCGTCGGATAATCAAACCCCTTCGCGGTTCCATCAAAATTGGCGACACAGGCCTTTTTGTCTTTCCAAATTGAGCGCTTTTCCCAATGATGGAAATTCGTCCCCCCTTTTCCGCCAAACGTGCTCCCTAAATCCGTGACCATTAGGATCGGGTTCTTGCATTCCTCGTCACCCGGGAAGCAGACAATGCGGTTTTGATTGGACGTATTGTCCGCATGATTGACAAATACCGACAACAGTTTGAAGGCCTCTACCTCGGCTTCGCTCGAACCTCCACTTTTCTCCTTAACAACCTCCAGCTGGTTGTATTCCCATCCATGCCATTTGGTCGAGTAAATATTTTCGCCTTCAAGCTTTGTCTGTAACGTGGCCGGATTAAACGAACGGGTCGCACGAGGCTGCTTGCCTTTATCACTCCACGGATCACGAGGACAGTTTTCACAGAGGATATTGACCGAATACATTTTCTCCGCATAAAAACCGAGCGCCCAAAACAGGCGTGTGCCCGCGATTTCACCAAATACCTCGGGATTGCCGGCCGGATTATATTTGACCTTCAGACGTGTTCCTGCCTTATCCCAACATGGAAACTTGGGCGAGTGACCGCCGAGTGGATTCTTCGGGTCTTTTTCCTCGTATTTACACGGAACGTCTTGACCTAGTTTATAAGAACCCTTTCCACCGGGACCGTTGAGCAGATCCATTTTTTCAACGTCAACCGGATGCCATACCTTGGCACGCTGAATCGTCTTTTTGAGCTGATACTGCGAGACTTTACCGGCATGGGCAAATCCCGGCGAAAACACCGCTAGGGCCAGAGAAATTCGAATTAGGGACACACAGAAGTTGGGCATTAGGTTCCTCTTATAGATAGGGTGATAGGACCCTTTAAGGATATCAGGAATGTTTCAAGAATCTGAAGAGACTATGAAGACTATATTAAGGAACATTCGGCCCCCCACAGACGGGACTATCGTCCTAGGCCCGTTGGGGTTGATCTAAATTTGAGATGATATGTAAGGTAATATCAGGGATACTAATTGCCACGCAATGAAAAAACGCATTTTCGTCCTGGATGACGAATGGGACATGACCACCCTAACGCAAACCCTGCTAACGTTAAAAGGGTTCGAGGTGGAGTGTTCCAATGATCCCTACGAAGCGATCGACACACTCGCGGCAAATGCATTTGACCTGATTTTCGTTGATCTTATGATGCCTGAAATGAGCGGGTTCAGTGTTGTTGCCAAAATCCGGGAACAAGCGAAAAACACGGCCACTCCAATCATCGTTTTATCCGCCAAACGCCTTAGCGATCGGGAACGAAAAGAAGTGCTGCAGCATCACGCACGTTTTGTGCGCAAACCGATTTCGCCTACCCAGCTAGTCGAGATTGTCCAGGACGAACTAAAGGCGGGCGAAGCGACCTAGTCTATAACCGACCGCAAGGGTTGGGCCAACTCATCAAGATGAATCGTTTGGAGGCGCACCCGTCCTAAATGCGGGGCTGCGCGCTGCGCGCGCTGTTGGAGTGCGAAGGACGCTCCGATGGAAAACCGTCTATTCAGATAGTCCGCAAGTTCAACACGCGTCACTGAACGCGACGCGGCGATATGACGAATCCCCACAGTGTCGCAATCGGCATAGGCGAGAATACGGTCTCCCAAATCATCGGCCCAAACCGCGGAACGCGATTCGTCCGAGACAATTGTAATCGGCAGTTGGCGCTCGGTGCGCGAGCGCATCCAATCCAAATGGCCGCTTCGACCATCTACTGAAGGTCCGATCCCCAAAGCGTAGCGAAGAACGAGAGAGTTCTTACGTTTAAGAACCAGCGATTCCGCCTCAACCCGGGTACGGCCGTAGACTGAAATCGGGTTGGGCTTGGAAGTCTCTATAAAAGGCCTTTCCCCTCCCCCGAACACATGGTCCGATGAGACATAAACCAACCGGGTTTCTACCGGCAGATAAGCCATGAGGTGGCGGACGCTGTTGACGTTTATTTCCCGTGCCCAATCCGGGTCGTCCTCGCATTTACCGACGTCGCAAATGCCGCCGCAGTGAATCAGAATATCGGGGGCTTCATCCTTAAAAAGGGAGCGGTAGGCGGCGGGATCCTCGAGAGCGATGCGCGGCCAGTCCTCGCACTGTATCAGACGGCTATACGGGTTGCAAAACGGAACCACGTCGCGGCCTTGTTGGCGCGCGCGGCGA
>JBFIEP010000393.1:0-3411 GCA_041603335.1 Elusimicrobiota bacterium
CCGCCAGCAAGACGGCGGCGCCTGCGGGAACGATCCATAAGGGGGGCGCCTCCCGTGTGTAATAGCGCCATAGGAATAAGCGTGTTCCCCACGCCTCTGCGCACCAGCCGGCAAGGAAACCAAAAACGAGCAGGATCGCGTCGCGCCGTGGATTTACCCGGACGGTGATTGCGCGGGCTGTGAGAACGAGAATCCCGGCAAATAAAACAATTTCAAAAATAAGTTTTGTGCGTGTCGCTCCCCCCTTCGCAAATTGATCGGAGCTCATCTGAGCGGCGCGCATCACCAGATCCCAGCGTGCCATGGCAACGAGCGCGATGAACGCCGCGAGTGCGAGAAAGGTGAGGGTCTTGCGGTTCACGCGCGCTTCCAGCGCAGGGCCAGCCAACCCGCAAACGTAAGGCTCGCAAGGGCGATGCATTGGGCGGTTGTGAATCCGAAGGGTGTGAATATTCCCGGATCGCTTCCGCGCCAGCGTGCAAGGGTTAATCGCAAGATCGCGTAGAGAGCGGTGGACGCCAGGAACGCGTAGCCGTCGGGTAGTTTTCCGGAGCGGATGCGTTTGAGGACGACGAAATGCAGGATGAGAAATATGACGAGATTCCCGGCCGCCTCGTAGAGTTGGCTTGGATGTACCGGGGTTCCAAGCAATGATTTACGGATAGCGCTGCGAGGGTCGGTGAAAATGATTGCCCACGGGGCTGTCGAGGGGTTTCCGAAGCAGCAGCCATGCTGCAGGCAGCCCCAGCGCATGAGAAACAATGAAAGCGGAGCGGCCGTCCCCAGAAGGTCTGCGATTTTGCGGAAATTGAGACCTGCGTACCGAGTGAAGAGGTAGGTCGTTAGAATCGCACCCCAGTAGTTGCCGTAAAACGCCCCGCCTTTAACATTGCGGTATTTGAGTAGGTAGGCGAGATTTCGGCTGAATCCCCCCCCATACGCGACGAAGTACAGGAGAATCCCGGTCCCTAAGGTCCCCAACGCGAGCCAGAGCATAAGATTCCAGTACTGCTCTTCATCGAGAACTTCGGGGTCGCGTTGAAGGGATACGTACACCGCCGCTAGAATTGCGCTGAGTCCCGCAAACACGGGGCTGGCAAAAAAGTCAAAAGAACCCAGGGAAAATAGGATCGGCCGCATTTATTGGAATTCTAGCTAAAAATTGAGGGAACTTTTTCGCGCCTCAATCGTACGTAGCGTTGGTGGACGAAGGTTCGATGTTGTTGCTCGATCTAAATGCGACAATCCTATAACGGGGAATGGAATTGGAGTCACAGAGTCCGACACCGGAATTCGATGCCTTCGTTCGCGAGTACGGCGAGCGTGCCTTTCAGTTTGCCTATCGGCTCGGTGGAAATGTCGAGGAGGCGAAGGAAATCGTGCAGGAGGCGTTTTTTAGAATGTTCCGTCACTGGGACCGCTTCGATCAGGACCGATCGATGAGTGCTTGGTATTTCCGGATTTTACGCAATGTATTCCTCGATGGGCGGCGGTGCTACGACCGGAAAAATGCGGTGTCGATTGATCGCCCTGTGGCGGGAGTCTCGGAGGATATCGGGACCTACGCCGATGTTTTGCCGGACCCGGTAGAAACGCCTTTGGATGCACTCGCGCGTCGAGAAAATGCCCAAGAAGTTCAGGGTGTTTTGGCCGCATTATCGTTTGAGCATCGGGCGATCCTATCGTTGGTTGATATGGAGGGTGCGAGCTACGTAGAGGTGGGTCAGGTTCTGGAGCTTCCTCTTGGAACCGTTCGATCCCGTGTCGCCAGGGCCCGCACCGCATTCCGTAAGGCGTTTGCACTTGTAAGGAGGCCGCACTCATGAGCGAACATCCGTCATTCGAGGATCTTTCCGCTTATTTCGACGGTGAAGAGGGGGCACTCGCTTCCCACGTAGATTCCTGTGAGGCTTGCCGGGAGACCCTTTCCAGCCTGAAAGCGGATCGTCAGGCAATACGCGCGGCTTGGGTCGCTCCGGCGATGCCGAAGGATCTTCTCGACCCTATTGCGCATTCAGCTCCATGGTGGCATGCATTTATCCCCGAATTGCGTGTGCCGCTATTGGCAACTGCGGCGGCCTGTGCGGCACTTTTACTTTGGAGCCGCGGTGCGGATTGGTTCGGTCCCCGTGTTGAAATCCCCGCCGATCTTTTTGTCGCGGCTCATAACCAGTATGAATTGACGCTTCCACTCGCACCCACCGAACGGATTCTTACGGAAATGCCGAGGGGGCTTGCCCTCGGGTTCGATCCTGATCAGGAGAAAGACAGTGGTGTTTATTAACACCTTTCTTTCTGCGGTGCTGCTGGCTGTGCCCGCGTCGGCTTCGGAGGCGGAGGCGTTCCTGGCTGACAGCCTCATCCCTCCGCTTCAGGCTTATCGGGGAACGCTTGAAGTTTCGGCGGGTTCGGATGGGCGTTCCAAGATCGTTGAGGTGGTCTCATCGCCGGAAGGCGGGGTCCGGCGTGAAATTTTGGATCGTCTCGGACTCCCGTTGGTGACTATTGTCAGTGACGGGGAAACGGAATGGGTCTACGACCGCGTCAAAAACGTTGTTTGGAAGGGAGAACCGGCCGACGCGGATTTAAAACTGCTTGACCCTGATGAAGAAATGGAGCTTCTGCTGGAAAATTACACGGTTCGGAGCGCAGGAGTTGATCGGATCGCGGAAAGGGAATGCCGTGCGATCGAGATTCTCACCCGGGCGGAAACTCCCCTGCTGCTGCGCCGGATTTGCGTGGATGAAGAGTCCGGCTTGGTCCTTGAGCGCCGTACCTTCGATGGCGCTGGCCACGAATCGGGATCAGTACGATTTCTCCATTTGGAAATGCCCGCTTTGATTGAAGAACGGGGATTTAAGTTTCGCCCCCCCGCCGGTGTGAGCGTTCGGGAGAACCGGCTCCGTCCGGATTATATGGAGCTTCAGGAGGCGGCGGCTGCGACAGCGCTCACCCCCAGGCTTCCCCGATGGGTTCCAAACGGTTTCGTGTTTGAGAGTGTAAATCTTCTTGCTTACCGGGGAACCACGGTTCTGCATTATCGTTATTCCGATGGGATCGATGTTTTATCTGTCTTTCAGGCCCCGCGCGGGACGCGGTTGAAATTTGCAGGGGAGCGTCCCCGCAGTATGCAGCTCGGCGGTTCGAAAGGAGAACTTGCCCTGTGGTCCGGCGGTAAGACGCTCACGTGGTCTTCGGAAGACCGGTTTGTCATCATCGGGAGACTTTCGGTCGAAAGTCTTCGTCGTATTGCGGATTCTGTACCCGAAAAAAAGGACGCGAAGAATGAAGGCATCGGAGGATTTGGCGGGATCGATGGTTTCGGTGAGGAGGTCCTGCCATGAGGGTAATGCTTCTGATTGCGTTACTGGCGCTTCCGGTGTTTTCGGAAGAGGCCGTGCCCTCCGAGCC
>JBFIEP010000394.1:0-3408 GCA_041603335.1 Elusimicrobiota bacterium
ATGGTTTTACGGGCAACTGGGGCTGGTCCATTTTAATGCTGACCCTTTGTCTCCAGGTCGTTCTCTTCCCGCTGACCTACAAGCAATACAAGTCGATGGCGGTGATGAAACAGATTCAGCCTGAAATTACCCGCATCCAACAAAAATGGAAAAAAGATCCGCAGCGCCTGCAAACCGAGATGATGGCGGCCTACAAGAAGCACGGTGCCAATCCTCTAGGAGGCTGCCTGCCGCTTGTCTTCCAGATGCCGATCTTTGTCGCTCTGTTTAACATGCTGCGCGGGGCATGGGAGCTGCATGGGGCACCCTGGATGTTCTGGGTACAGGATCTATCCGCGAAAGACCCCTATTATGTCCTACCACTCGTTATGGGCGGCACCATGTTCCTGCAAAATAAACTAAACCCCCAGCCCGGTGGCGACCCTAATCAACAGAAGATGATGCAGTACATGCCCGTCATCATGACATTCATGTTTCTGCAATTCCCGTCCGGACTGGTCCTTTACTGGCTCACGAACAGCCTTCTCGGTTTCGCGACCCAGACACTGATCAAACGCCGGATGGAAGCTTAAGTTTTTTTTTCAGGAGGCACTATGTCTAAAGAGAACGAAATCGAAACAGAAGGAAAATCCGTCACGATCGCCGTTGAGGAAGGTCTTCAAAAATTAAATTTACATCGCGACGAAGTTGAAGTTACAGTGTTGGAAGAGGGCGTCCAAGGCTTTCTGGGGATGGGATCAAAACCCGCTCGGGTTCGTATTCGCCGCAAACGGTGGGAAGACGATTCCGCCGAGGGTCGCCCCCAAAGCGAAGCCGCGAAAGAAGCCGCGAAACTAAAACCCGCCCCGATAAAAAGAGAACCGAAGCATGCGCCCGCTGCGGGCAGTTCCGGAACCCGATCGGCCCGGCCCGATGCTGAACCCGTCACTCCCGAAGCGGCGACGGCCGAAGCGAAGGTCGTTCTCGAAGAACTTTTAAAACTGATGGGCATCTCCTATGAATCCGTCACCACGGCATGGGACCCCACGCACGAGCGTGTCCGCGCGGAAGTCGAGTCTGAAGATGGATCCCTACTCGTCGGCAAAGAGGGGCGCACCCTTGAGTCGATCCAATTCCTAGTGACCATCATGGTAGGACGCCGCCTCGGACAAAACACCGCGATCCAGGTTGAGGCCGAGGGGTATTGGCGGAACTTGGAAGGGAAAATCACTCAGGAGGCGGAACGCGCCGCCAAGAAGGTCCAAACCGAAGGCGGCGTTTACCGCTTCGAGCCCATGGACCCTGCACTGCGAAGACTCATCCATCGCACGCTTGCCGACAATCCGGACGTTGAGACTGTTTCGGAAGGGGAAGGTTCTTCCCGCAAGGTCGTCGTCAAAGCAAAGTGACTATCGTCGCGATCGCGACTCCTCCCGGCCGGGGAGCGATTGGCATCATCCGGTTAAGCGGACCTGATTCCCACGCGATCGTTCGGCGGCTGACGCAGAGAACCAAACCCTTTGAGGAGAGAAAGGCGACCCTCGCAAAATTCTTCGATGATCAGGAAATGCTTGATGAGGGTCTCGTCGTATTCTTCCCTGAAGGCTCTTCCTATACCGGTGAAGAATCGGTAGAGATATCCGCACACGGCTCGCCATACGTTCTAGAGCGCGTCGTCGCACTCTGCCTTGAATACGGAGCGCGCGCGGCCGGTCCGGGAGAATTCACCCAACGCGCGTTTCTTAATGGGCGTCTGGATCTATCCCAAGCCGAAGCGGTTTGTGATCTCATCGCAGCCAGGACAAAACTCGGAGCCGCCGCCGCCCTCGACCGCTTGGAGGGGGGACTCTCAAAACGCGTGGCAGCTCTCCGCGCGGAAATCCTCGAACTCACGGCACTCGTTGAGGCGAACCTCGATCATCCCGATGAAGAAATCCCGCCTCTCCCCGAAGCCGTCGGACTCAAACGGTTAGGGGACCTGCTCGATCACGTTCGACAACTGGCACAAGCCGGCTCACGGGCGCGTCTTGAGACATCCGCGCGGATCGCGATCGTCGGACAGGTCAACGCGGGGAAATCGAGTCTCTTAAACGCTCTGCTCGGCCGGGACCGCGCGATCGTTTCACCAATTGCCGGAACCACGCGCGACACCTTGGACACTCCTATGGATTTGGGAGGCTTGGATGCTTCCTTAATCGATACAGCGGGACTTCGATCCTCCAGCGACGACCCGATCGAAAAAGAAGGTCATACGCGGGCGCTGCAGGCCCTTCGGGGGGCCGATTTGGGTCTCGTCGTTCTTGATAGAACCCTGCCTCCCGCAAGTCACCAACCTCTTCTGAAAAAACTGGGGAAGGATAAACCGCTCATCCTCGCACTCAACAAATGCGATTTAGAGCCCGCAAAAACATGCGCCGCCGATTTCGAGGGATGCGGGCCTGTGGTCGAAGTCTCGGCCCTTTCCGGCAGCGGTGTAAACCGCCTCGGAACCCTTTTAAAGGAAAATCTCATTCCGCCCGACACCGATGCAAGCCGGAGCTCGGTCACAACGCGCCACGGCGAAGCGTTTAACCGGTGCGCCAAGGAACTTGAGGAGGCTCTCGGTATTTTCCCAACAGACTCCGGAGAAAGAACCGCGCTTCATCTTAAAGAATCGTTAAGCGCGCTTGACCCTATCGATGGGCATACCACAACCGACGAATTACTGGGGACGATTTTCTCACGGTTTTGCATCGGCAAATGAAATACTCACGCCCGACATGGAGCTGGGCACTCTACGATTGGGCGAATTCCGCATTTGCCACGACCGTCATGGCCGGATTTTTCCCGCTCTTTTTCAAAGGGTATTGGGCCGCGGGGACTTCGCCGGAAACCAGTACGTTTTATCTCGGGTGGGCGAACTCCGGGGCGTCGATTGTCATCGCCATGCTTGCGCCGTTTCTTGGAGCGATTGCCGACCGTGGAAGCGCAAAAAAACGTTTTTTGCTCGCCTTCGCCGCATTAGGAATTCTAAATACCGCCGCGCTCTGGTTTGTAGAAAAAGGCGATTGGAAAAGCGCCGTGTTTTTCTTTGTCCTGGGAACCATCGGATTCATGGGCTCCAACACTTTTTATGATGCCCTCATCACAGGCGTTGCCACGGAAGACGACATTGACCAAGTCTCGGCCAACGGCTTTGCACTGGGCTACATCGGAGGAGGACTGCTGTTCGCTCTCAATGTGATGATGTTTCTCAAACCGGCGGCATTCGGAATTTCAGATCCGACCCTTGCGATCCGCATCTCTTTTCTTCTTGTCGCGATTTGGTGGGCGGTCTTCAGCATCCCTCTATTCCTATTCGTGCCGGAACCGAAATACTACGACACGCTTCCGCTCATAGAGAGCATCACCGCAGGCTGGCGCCAACTGGTCTCGACATTCAAGGAACTC
>JBFIEP010000395.1:0-3390 GCA_041603335.1 Elusimicrobiota bacterium
CAGGTCATGCTCATGCTCGATGAGATGGACCAGGCGAAAGCGGATTTACCTACCCAGAAAGAACTCGATGCTCTCGACATTGAACTCCCCTTTACAGACGCCGACAAAGAAAAACTCGGCGATCAAGATCACATTATCCTTTGGGATAACAGCGGAAAGGGTCCGCGCGCATCCTGGCATGAGCCCCAGTGGGAACATCAGGCCGCGATCATCAAGAAGAAACTAACAGACGCGGGTGCCGATGCTAAACGCATCCAAATCTACCCCGTCAAAAAAGGAGAGGATTTTAAGGCCGCACTCAAGAAACATGCCGGAAAAAAACAAATTTATGTTCTCGGCCATGCAAGTCCTTTAAAACTCCACTTTGGAAACGACGCCATCGACATAGCTAAAGAAGCCAAGGACCTCAAAACACAGAAGGTCGATATGATCTGCCATTATGGCTGCAGTTTTACCAACGTCGATGAGGCCGGTCTAAAACCCCTACAGGAGAATCTCCCTAAAGGGACCCGCATCACGCTCTACGGGCATCGAAAAGCCTCTACAAAGAAAGACGACGACCCTTTCGACGCCAAGAATCCAATCGTACGCTGCGAAGTCGACAAGGATTGCGCGAAGCTGTTTATTCCCGAAAAAGAGCGCGCGGCAATGGGAGCCAAGGCCGCAAAAGAAATGCTGGCGGGCTTAGACGTCTTTGGGATCAAGCCCGCAGTGCCGGACGAATGGAATAAAATGGCGGCCTACAATGGAGAGCCGCCGACCAAACTTCGCGAACCCGGTGCCTTCGACGTCGATGCCTATCTAAAAATCATTCGAAAGAATCTCGCGAAACATGATCCGCAATGGCAGACTTTGCTGAAACAGACAGCCCCTGCCAATCAACTCCCCAAGGCATTAAAATCGAAAAAAGCCGCACCGCCGCCGCCAATAAAGGTCAAGAAACCCAAAACCCCGGCAAAGCCTTGGCTATCGTTTCTCTGGAATTGGCAGGACTAAAGCCGGCGTTCGCCGACTCGCGGCTCCCCCTAATGTAACAATCACGCATCCCGCAAGAACAACAATCGCCCCGCCCCATTCCCACGTTTTTAAAACAGTCCCCAGCACCAGCCAGGAAAGGAAGGCTGTCCATAACGGATGTGTTTGGGCAAGGATAACAGCCCGGGAAAGCGGCATGAGGTGGATCGCCTCGAACCAGAGAACCCTAGCAATGACGGGACCTCCCATCGCAGCAGCGGCAATGATGCCCAAGACCCGGGCCTCGGGAATTTCGAAACCGCCCCGAACTAAAAGCCATGCTCCAAAAATGAACGTCATACAGAGGTTCCGGTAAAACGCAAAGGCGGGAGGAGTCGCCGAATGGGTTCCCATTTTCGCGAATACCTCTGCCGATCCATATCCGGCTCCCGCACTTAAGGCGAGTAAAAATCCTTTTCCATTCGTGGACTCGAAAACCAGCGCCAACGTCCCGGTAGAGGCGAGCTTCATGACAACGACTCCGGCAATCACAACCAACGCACCACCCCATTCCACAGGGCGAAACCGTTCCCGAAGAATAAATCCGGAAAGCGCTAGGGAAATGACAATCTCAACACGCGAAACGATTGAAACAATCGCAGGATCCACTAATTCGACAGCGCACCATAACGAACCGGCACCGATGACGGAGGCAAGGACATGCGCAACGAAGGCCCACCGGGCCTTCCCTTCTGCCTTTGGAGGTGTCAGATCTCCATCAATCTTCGCCCAAATTCCACAGAAGAGTGCCGCAAAACCCGAAACGATACAGGAGAAGACGATGCCATCGGTCGTGGCCATCGCAAACTTCGCGATAATAATCGCCCCTGCGCCAAAGAACATCGCGACGAGAACGAGGATGGGGCCGCGTAGATTCAACCGCTGTCCTTGGGCATGCCGAGGCGTTCGCGTGCCAGCGCGACAAGATGTTTCCCGAGGTCGGGCGTCGCTTCCATAACGCGCTGGACGTCATCGCGAACAAGACAAAAAATCTGACTCGTCGTTAATGTTACGACGTTCGCTGTCCGAATCGCATCGGGCTTGAGCAGCGCAATTTCACCGACCATGGAAACGGCGTCCAGGACCGCAAGCTCCGCAATCTCTGCTTCGCGCTGCTGAGTCACCTTCACTTTCCCCGTCAACACAATGTAAAGGTTGCGGGAGGTCGTCCCCTGCTTGATCACCGGCTCGTTCTCTTGAAAATAGTAAAGGCCGCTCTTAGGGAACAGCCCTTTGAGTTTATCCGGATCTAAATCGGGATAAAACGACTCAAGCCCAAGCTCCTTGCTCAGCAGCCGGGAAGTGAAACTGTCTATTTGGATCGGTTCCGCCATGATTATTCTTTATAGCCGTCTCTTTACGGTTGTACAATGGGGTGTGCTGATGGATCTTTCGGTCTTTGAACTCTCCGGACTGGGAGTTTGTGTTTTTATCGCCGGCGCCATCGATGCGATGGCAGGCGGCGGCGGTCTAATCGCCTTACCGGCCTACGCCGCTTTCGGGGTTCCCCCCTCCCTTTTATTGGGAACAAACAAACTTTCGTCCACGCTTGGCGTCTGGGTTTCGACCGCACGCTACATCCGGCATATCGGCGCCCATCCCAAGGAATTTATCCCGATGGTGACGGTGACGCTCATCGCCTCAACTGCGGGAGCCAGAGCCGTTCTTCTCATCGACCCCGATTGGATCCGGTACATGCTTTTAATCGCGCTTCCCTTTGTGGCCTCAACGGTCCTGGGGAAACACGATTTCGGAAAAGAAGACACCAGCGAAAATTTCGAACCTTCCGCACTGCGAAATCGGGAACTCTCAGTCGCCGCTCCCATCGGCGCCTATGACGGTTTTTTCGGACCCGGGACGGGGACCTTTCTCGCAATCGGGTTCAGCCGTGTTTGCGGGTACAATCTCATTCACGCCACAACACGCGCCAAGGTCATTAACATGACCTCAAACGCGGCCGCACTCGGAACCTTCCTATGGGCGTGTGTTGCGCATCTCCCTCTTGGAATAGCCATGGGGGTGATCAATATCGCGGGGCATTACACGGGCTCTTCCCTTGCCATCAAAAAGGGTCAAGGCGCAATCCGCCCGGCTCTCATCGGTATCACCACGGTCCTGTTTCTTAAGGTAGCGTACGACGTGTTCGGCTAAAGCGTCATCATTCGGATATCGATAAAAGACCCGGTGGGTTCCTTCAGAAGCAGCGGAAGCACCTTTAGAAAACGCTCGGCGATCGTGGCGGGACTTTGGAGTTTCTCAGTGCCCTCTGCGGCCTTCACACGTTCTGTCCCCGAATGCCTTTCATTGGGATCCAAAGCAAAAATTCCTTCCACCATCGCGGTTCTAACGACACCCGGAGCCAGCGATGTGAAATGC
>JBFIEP010000396.1:0-3388 GCA_041603335.1 Elusimicrobiota bacterium
ATTCCGCCGCCGCCTCCGCCGCCGGAAGAGCTTCCGCCCCCGGAGTAGCTGCCCCCGCCTCCGCCGCCCGAATATCCGCCGCCGCCGCCTGCGCGGGCGGAGGCGATCGCCGCGTCGATCGCGATGAATATTAGGACCGGAGCTGCCCGCCACAGCCATCGGCGCAAAGATTGCATCCTTCTTATATAGTGGCGGTGTGCTCCGGTGTCAACCGGGTATGCGTTTCTTCTGGTAGTCTTCGCGCAGCGTGTTCTGATAGGCAAGCAGATTAAACGACAGGGCATGGTGCAGTTCGAAGAGGCCGGGTTGTTTTTTTAGGAATTCAGCCCTCAATTGACGTTCCGCTTGTTCGAATTTACGCATTCGGGCTAAAGCACAGCGGGCGAGGAGGCGCATGTCTTCAAGCCAGGGAAAATCGCTCTCTGAAAAGGTCGGCCCCGAGAGGAGATCTGCGGCATGATCGAAGTCCTCGCTTGCCTGGGATGCTAGAACAGCGGCCCGAAGGCGTGTGTGGCCGGTCCATGGATTGCCATCCTGTTCAGACGCACTCATCTTGAAGGCGGCTTTTACAAGCGGATCGAACTGACCGGTCGTAAGGCATTTGTTGAACATCTTCAAGTAGGTGAAGTCGTAGTTCTCAAGCCGCTTTTCAGCCTCTTCGAGCGTTTTTCCCGCGGCTGAAAAATCCTTTTTGAGGATGTGAACGGCGGCTAATGAGGTCCATGTGTCGGCAAAAAAGGGAAGGCCGTTTACAAAGCAGTTGCGGTCGTCGGCGTTTTTTAGATCGTAGGTCGATTCGAGAAGGGGCAGCAGGTAATCCAATGCGCGATCCAGGTCTTCCCAAAGGTAGGCGAAACGGGCTTGGGAAAGGGCAAAGGCCGAGGGAATTTTCGGATATCGGGCTAGATCGAATAATTCGAAGGCCTGTTTCGTTTCTCCGCGATATTCATGTTCTTGGCCGAGGGAAAATACGATGAGGGGGTGATCGCCGACCGCTTTTCTCCCCGCTTTGAAACGGGTGAAGGCTTCGTCTCGGTCGCCGGCATGAACCGCCGATAGGCCATGGTAGTAGTACCATGAGGATTTCTCGGGTTCTTCGAGAGACGTCGGATCGAAGGCCTTGAGTGCCTCACTCAGGTCGGCGAGGCGGCCTTCGGCGCCCAATGAATTGAGGAGGGTGTCGATGCGGTTTTCGCTTATTGTCCGCCGCCCTGCTGCTGCTGCAGACCTTGAAGCATTTTCATGCTGTTGCTCAGCATGTCATTCATATTTGCCGTTGTTGCTATGGTTTGTTCCACGTAATCGCTGCGTTCAGAGGCGTCCACCGACTCCAATGATTCGACGAGAGACTTTCGAATGGGCGCGGCCATCGTCGGCCAGGCTTCCGATAAACGCGCAGTTCCCTGCGCGTCCAAGAGTGAGAGCGTCTCTTGAGGAGGCGTCGTCATCCCTTGGTAGCGCGCCATGTCCTGAAGAATTGCAGAAGGGTTCGCGGCGGCTTGCTTCATCGCTTCCTGCATGCGTGCCTTCATCTCCGGGTCGTCGACGCCGGCGAGCATTTGATCCATCTGGTTTTGAATGCCGGGAATCGCTCCGGTTTGATCGGGGAGTTGGCCCGGAGGGGCCATCTGTTGGAGCATCTGCTGGAATTCTTTTGCTTGGCGTTGAGCGGTAATCGACCCGATGATTCCCAAGATAGAAAGTAAGCCAAAGGCGATCCACGCTTTCTTCTTGCTGACTTTGTGCACCCCCGAGGCTCCTTGGACGCTTAGAAAAAGCCCGTAGATCTGAAGCGGGATGCCGCCGTAGGGAATCAAGCTGAGCAGTGCGCTTACCGGGAAAAGGGCGGCGACGCTCGCAAGTACCGCGTAACTGCCGCTGTAGCGTGCAGACCCTCCAAGGATTAGGCAAATGACGTGGAAGATGGCAGCTCCGATAAAACCAAAAAAGAGCGACATCATCGGGAAGAGAATAATCTGCGCAATCGCCGCGACCCGTTGAAGTCCGGATTGGGATACCAGGCCAACGACCGCAAACACGCACCCTGCGATAAGCGACCAGATGAGCGTCGTTCCCAGTGACGGCCCGATCGGGGATTCCGGAGAAAGGGATTCAAAGTAGCCAACCGGATCTTTAACCATCCACTTGGCATTTGAAAATACGTTCCCGGCCCGTAAATCGACAACGGTGCCGGGACTCGACGCGGATTCTTCTCCGGGGACGGGTGCCGGGGGAGGTCCGCCGAGTCCGGCCTCTGTTACTGCCGTCTCAATATCGGCGGCGGAAAAGCCCTGTCCCACGAGCGCTTGCTTGAGGGTTTCCAGGGGATAGCTTCCAGAATTTTGCTTTAAATAATCGATAACTCTTTGATCTGCCATGTTCCCATTTTACCACGATTCCTAAGGACCCGCCAGGGTTGGTACAATAACCGCGTGGAATTAGAACTCTATAATACCCGGACAAAACGGAAGGAAACGTTGTCCCGCCCTAAGGACGGACGGCCTATCGGATTTTATTCGTGCGGACCGACCGTGTACGGCTATCCGCATATCGGAAATTACCGTACGTTTTTGTTGGGAGATCTCTTAAAAAGAACGCTCAGGCGGCTTGGATATTCCGTGCGCCATGTGATGAACATTACCGACGTTGGACATCTTACAAGTCAGGCGGATGAGGGTGAAGATAAGATGGCGGTCGCTGCCGCGAAAGAGGGAAAGACGGCATGGGATATCGCTAAATTCTATACGGATAATTTCCTTTCAGATGGAAAGCGATTCAATTTGGACTTCAAGCCCGTTGAAAACCCTAAGCGTGAATATGTTCCCGAGGCGGTCGATATCCTGTGTAAGGCGACCGATCATATCGAGGAACAGGCGCGTATGGTCGACGTCCTCATCGACGGCGGCTACACCTACGAAACCTCCGATGGAATTTACTTCGATACTTCCAAATTTCCCGATTACGGCGAGATGGCCGGTGCTGCCAATATCGCCGGGCTGCAGGAGGGGACGCGGGTCTCGATGGGCGAAAAGAAATGTGCGACCGACTTCGCCTTGTGGAAATTTTCTCCGACCGGTGAGACGCGTCAGATGGAGTGGGAGTATCGCGGACGCATGGGTTTCCCGGGATGGCATCTCGAGTGTTCCGCGATGGGTCAAACCTATCTTGGCGACACCTTTGATATCCACAGCGGCGGTGTTGATTTAATTCCGATTCATCACACCAACGAAATCGCACAGGCCGAGGCCGCAACGGGGAAGAAGCCGTTTGTGAACTTCTGGATGCACGGCGAGTTTATCGTGGTTCCCAAGGGTAAGATGTCTAAATCGGATGGGACCTTCGTGACAATGGCGGATCTGGAAAAGAAGGGATACGATCCCCTCGATTA
>JBFIEP010000397.1:0-3381 GCA_041603335.1 Elusimicrobiota bacterium
ACGGAAGCGCGCCGGTCGGAGAAACAGCCCCTTCCTACCGACAACTACGGGTAACAGTAGCCGCTGAGAATGATATCTCCGAAGTCGTTGCCCGCTTAGCCCAACGCTCCACCGTAAAGAAACTCGTCATGCACGAGTCTTCTCTAGAGCGGGCGATTACACGGGCGTCGCAGATGGCGGAAACGCAGTCAGTGGTTGAGCCTCAAGTTCAAGCCAACGACAACCTTGAAGTCAATATGACTTTACCGGCAATGGAGTTCTCGGCGGAATTTACGATCAGCGAAGAATCATCCATCCGTACGATTCTGGCGCAGCACAACCTCGTAGATTCTACGATCGTATTAACACCTAACGGCGCACAAGTTCGTGTTATCGTTTCCGCCGGAGATTCCGTCGCGGATAAGGTGCGGAGTCTTTTGGAAGCGCCGCAGGTTGTATCGGCCACAGTGCGGCCGGAAGTTGCTCAACTGATTCGAGCAACGGACAACCGGGAAACAATCGACAACACACCGTCGGATGTTGAAACCGCGGAATCGAACTCCGACAGGATCGTCCAGCTGCAGAACACAGCTTTGAACACCAATGTCATGATCGTGCACTTTCAAGGAAAAACCGTTGAAGAAGCCCTCCGTATTGTCGCCCGCGAAGTCGGCGATGTCACGGGACTCAACATTGTTAACACGCGGGGACCGCTGGGCCAAAGCCAGCGCGTAGCCGTTCGCGTGGAGGCGCCGAGCAATGCGAGCGCCGTTACCGTCGCCCGGAAACTCGAGGAAGCCTCCGACATTCTTAAAGTAGCCGTCCATGAATCCATCTTTAACGCCGCCCGCTCGGAAGAATCCGCCCCGGAAGCCGCTGCCGAACCCGAAGCCGCCGCACCTGCAGAAACTCCGGACGCCGGCCTAGACAAACTCGAGTCTTCTCTCGCCATGGGCCAGAACCGCGGACGCTTCGATGTTCACTTCACCCAGGGGACGACACAAGCCCAGGCTCGCCAAATCATCCAGCGTCTCGGGATGAACGACAAGCTTAACAGCATCGTCGCTCCGACAATGGGTCGGCTTTATCAAAAGGCCGAATTTACAGCCAACGACGCCGTCACCGCCGTTCGCATGGCGCGCCAAATCGCCCGGGAAGCAAGCGTCGCCAAGGTCGCAATCCATCAAGACGCGGCGAACATGATTCGCTTGAATCAGAGGACCGCGGCGACTCCGACCGCGACAACCGACGAAGCCGCACCGACCGTAGAGACTGAAGCGGTAACCGAAACGGAAACGGAAACCGAGCCGGAGCCGGAGCCGGAGCCGGAGCCGGAAACACCGGACTTCCTTAACAAAACATCGGTTGCCGAAGATCTGCCGGACTTCAAGGACATGCGGATCAAATTCACAGAGAAACCGAACGTAACCCAGGAAAAGGACTTCCTTGCGAAGTCTGTGCTAAGGAACGCTTCAAAGTACCACTGGGAAGACGAGAAGACGCTCGTCGTACACGTGCTAGACGCAAAGATGGGCGCGCGTATCATCGCCGAATCCCACTTCAACGGGAAGGTCGAAGGCATAGAAGTCTCTGAAATCGGAAAGGAAACCTACGAAACACTGGTCAAGGATTCCCCCGATGAATTCAAAGCCGAAAAGCCGGACGAAAATCCGGATCTCGCGGACGCCGTCGATGAATCCCGCGGCGTTCTCGTCCAGTGGAAGGAAGGCACGACGAAAGAAGACATCGACGCCTATGCTTTAGAATACGAGATGCGTGTCGTCGAAACCGACTACCGCGGGCAAGAAGGACTCGTTCTCTATGAAGCCCCGAAAAACGATCAGCAGGCATGGTTTGTACGCACCATTTCCCAAGCCATTCCTGAAGCCTTTACCGAAAAACTTGATTCCATTCGCCCCATGCGCGAAGACGCGGCGGCGGCTCTCGAAGAAGAACTTGCCGAAGAGGAGGTCCTCCCGGCGGCAGTCGAACAGCGCAGCGTTCATGACGAATGGGTGGATTTCTTAAATACACAGGAACTGATCACCGGAAAAACACTTGAACCGAAACAGGCGCAGCTTATCGCCTCGCTGCTCAAGCCGGTACAGCCCCCCCCTACTGAGAAAAGTCACCCGATCATCGGACGCACGATGGAACAAAAGCGCGTGATCCCTGTTCTTACCGCTCCCCGCGGCGGCGTAAACAGCGTCATGCTTGTGGGTCCTGCCGGAACGGGAAAAACGGCTATCGGGGAGGGCATCGCTCAACTCATCGAAGACTCCGAGCACGCCGACCGTTTGCGCATTGCGGGTTCCGAGGGTGCCGCGACGCATCTCGATATCGCACGCTTACGCGGCCGCTGGCTCGTGGAACTCGACATCGACCGCTTGCTCGCGTCGGAAGACCCGGTGGGAACCCTGCTGGCCCTTATCGATCTGATCCCGTTGCTCAACGATCAGGATATGCGCTTAGGCAACCGCGTCATCCTCATGCTGGATGAAATTCAGAAATTGGCGCTGGATCCCGCCGGAAAGAAAATTCTCAATGCCCTCAAGGTCCCAATCCGCAACGGAAAACTTTCCGTTCTTGGAACGACGACCGATAAAGAATGGAAAGAGCACTTCGATTCCGATGAGGCGCTCAAGAGCCGTTTCGAACGGCTCGACATCGAAGAGCCTACCATTGAACAAACCCAGCAGATGCTCCATGGGGCAAAGGTTCACTACGAGTGGGTGCACGACGCCGAAATCTCGGATGAAGCCCTCGACGCTGCGGCAAAACTCTCCGACCAGTTCGATAAGGAAGAGCATAACCCGCGAAAGAGCTTCAAACTGGTTCGCTCGGCCTCCGAATTGGCGCGCCCCGATAACCTTCGCGCGGCCATCGCCCTCGACATCCGGGAAGGATGGGGTCAACTCGTTGCCGCTGTTCGCTCGGCTAAAAGAGAACTCGCGAAAAAAGGCATCGCTTCCACCATCGCACTCCCGATCGAAACCTATAACAAGATCGCGGAAATGGTTGAAAGCGTGGTCGCACTCTACGATGCGCATGCCAAGGTTGAAGACGGCAAAGGCGACGTCAACATTGAAGTCATTAAACGCCGGCTCGCGGAAGTGACCGGCATATCGGCGGGACAGTTGACTCTCGGCGATCAGGATTCCTCAAAGTACCTGAAGATGGAAGAGGTAATCTCCGAGCGCGTCATCAATCAGGAGCGCGCGATTCGGGCCCTCGCCAATGCCATTCGACGAAACAAGTCGGGACTCGCCGATCCCAACCGCCCGATGGGTAAATTCCTGTTTGTGGGTCCCACCGGCGTTGGAAAGACCCACCTCGTAAAAGAATTGGCACGCTTCCTATTCGATGACCCCGACGCCTATGTCCGCTTTGACATGTCGGAGT
>JBFIEP010000398.1:0-3377 GCA_041603335.1 Elusimicrobiota bacterium
CCTCGGGGTTGCGCAGAATAACAAAAGACACCAACTCATGGTTTGGGTCTCCTTTCAACTGCGCGCGTAAATGCGTGTATTCGAAACTCGGACGACCGGCCAAATACATAATCCGGTATTTTTGACGGATGACCTCAACACGAAATCCCCGGGATCCGCGCAAAGCCCGACTGCTCTTACCGGCATCCACATTAACTTTAACACGGTAATCCTGGCTCCCTAGGGCGGCGGCTTCAAGGGTAAACGTCGTTCGCAGAATTTCGAAAGGGCGCGTCGGCGACAGCACGCGTTCCTTAAGAATTTTCCCGTCGTGGTGCAGGGAAAGACGAATCGTTCGCCCCACCAGACGATTCGCCTCGATGGAAACACCCGCCTCAAACCGGCCGTGCAAAAATACGAAATCAGGCGATTCCACCCCTGCGATCGCAAGGGAAACAGGAATGCGCTTTGGTCCGACTCCAAGGGTATCGACAGGTGAGCCGAGCCGGGCAAGCGCGGGGGCAAGCGATTCTCCTGACTGGAAGGCACCGTCGGAAAGCACCCAAACCCGTTCAGGGGGAGTGCCGGCAGCCAATAGGTCGGATAGAACCGACGCCGGTTCAAATGCCGCATTATCCGGTTCAAGGGAGTCGAGATCCTCCCATTCCAAGCGCCGCGCTCCCGCCGCGGCCCCGTATAGGGACACCTCGGCGCGCCGCTCGATTTTAGCGCGATTGCGCGTAATCCACGCGACCGAACGCTTAAGCCTCCCCTTATTAAAATCATCCTTCGCACGCATGCTCGGCCCACGATCAATAACAATTGAAAGGCGGGGCTGAATCGAACGATTTTCGAAACGGCTTAGAACAGGCTTAAACAAAAGCCCCGCGAGAATAACCGCCGCAATAATGCGCAGCCGCCAAATCCGGGGAGGAAGAGGGGATAGAAAACGCCAGGAGGCCGCCAGGCCCAATAGAAAAAGCACCGCAGCGGACCATTCCCATGGGGTGGATTCTGATGCGAAGGAAAAACTCACGGTGTTCCCGATCGCATTTTCTGAAGGATAAACGGTTGATGAACAGCATCCGCTTTGTACGATCCGGTTAAGGCATACATCACGATATTAAGCGAAAGCTTCTTCGCTTCCATACGTTGGGCCTCGCCCCCCGGGATACAGGCGAAAAGAGCGTTGCCTAGCGGGTCCCGGGCCCAAGCCCCGAGCAAATCATTTCTCGAATACACAACAACGGTTTTTCCGGCCCAATCCACCCCTTCCACGGAGCCTGAAACCATGATACGGCCGCCAAGCCGGCGCATGAGAAAGAATGTCTTATACAGCACGTGATCCTTGGGAAGCGGCTTCATGTCCGCATCGGGAAGCACCGTCGCCAAAGTTTTTCGAACCCAGGCATCAAAGGGACCATCGGCAATGCCCGATGTATCCTCAATCCACAAGAAGCCGCCTGAAGTCAAATAGTCGCGGAGGCGGCCAACAGCTTCGACATCAAGCGCAGGAGGAGCCTCCTTTCCGGCAAGCACCACAAACGGTGATCCAAACAGTTTCGGATCGGAGATCTTAAGAACCCGTCGTTTCGCAATAACAAGGACGCTGGTTGTATCCACCACGAACTTAAGAATTTCCGAATGGACGCCGGGGTAGGGATCCCAGCCTTCTCCGACCTGCAGTTGACTCCACACGAACTTGTCCCCTATTTGCGCATGCCCTGGAACCTCGAGCAGGATTAAAGACAACAGGAGAGCAAGCAAGCGGCTCATGCAGGCTGCCTCCTTGGCCGAGCCATAAACAACTCCAATAACAGCAGAACAAGAGCGAGACCAAGAGCGGCGGTGCGCGCTTCGCTCCCATAGACCGACCGTAAAAAATCCTCCTGGAGGGTTTCCGGCCGGATCAGGCCGTCAATGGGGGGGTCGGGAGAAGGCGTGAGTTCACCCTCTCCGCCGGATCGGTCGACGTTAACTGCAAACACTTCCGGATGCGCATCACCTTCTCCGGTCAACGGCGTCAGGTAATAGAATCCCGGTTCGCGCGTATCAGAAAATGTGATTTCACGGTCTTTGACCAGAAGCGACGATCTCCTTCCGCCGGGAGCGCGAATTTGAACCTTGGTCGGAGCCTGCTCGCCGCCACCCCAGCGACGTTCGATCGCCTCACCGATGCGAACGGTTCGCCACTGTTCGCGTCCGGAATAACGGGTCAGCCAACGCAGACCTACATCCGCCCATGCCGTGAATAGCGGTTTCAGCGCGATATTGGACCACCCGATATCGAGTGAAGATCCCCAAATGAGAACACGCCCTTGTCCGAAAGTTCCCGCGACCATGAGAGGAAGCCCCTCACCATCTTTAAACCAAACCTCCGCATCCTCACGGAGTTCGAGCGTATAGGCTTTTTCGGCGGCTGCATTCTGCAATTCAAATTCATCCCAGTTAAACCGCTCGGGGAGAACACTCTCTTCTTCCGGCGTTGTCCCCAGACGTAAAACCCGGCCGCGGTCGGGGACAATTCGTGAACTTCCCACGCGGGCGGGCAGCACGCGGCGCAAACCGCGGTAAGTCTTTGAATCGGCGCGGGTTCCGGCAAGGACAAAAAGACCGCCTCCACGCAATACAAATCGTTCCAACTTTTCAACCATTCCATCGGGCAAGGATCGAAAATCCGCGAGCATAACCGCACCATACGCGGAAAGATCAATTTTCCTGAAACGTCCCAGGTCCGCCACGTCAAGAGAAAACGGGAGCCGCTCTCCATCCGCCAACAACTTCTTAATGAAATATCCTCCGCGCCCGGCTTCTAAATATCGTGAATTTCCGTAAAGCAGCAGCACCTTGGGGCGTGGACGCATTCTTAACGCGAAGTGGAACGCATCATCAAGCGGGAGCGCATCTTCACGCAAAGTAAAACTACCCCAGTGATCAAGCGCCCGACTTTCGGGCAAACGGAACAGCATCGGCTGCCCCGGCCCGGCGACTGCGGCAGCGCTCCTTTGATCCACACGACGCTCACGCACCCACAAATCAAGCGTCATCGGGCGGGGCTCTCCTCCAAATCGCGCAGCCCGCACCGCGACGCCGACGCGTTCATCTTTGACCGGGCCGGGACGAACATCATAAATTGACGTATTATCGGGAGCACCCTCGACAACAAGACCTAAAACAATTACCTCTGAATCATATCCGGGCACCCCGGCCAATCCGTCCGATGGAAGTCCCGCAAAAACATTCTTTGCCGCATCGGAAACAACAACGATGACGCGGCGGGAATTCGAGTCCGTCTTGCCCGTTTCAGAGAAGAGCCGATACGCGCTCTCAAGCGCGGACAAGGCGTTTGTCGGCCGATAACCTGCACGGAAACGCTGCAATGCGGCACGTGCGGCGTC
>JBFIEP010000399.1:0-3374 GCA_041603335.1 Elusimicrobiota bacterium
CGACGCGTCAGGCTTGGTCTAAACGGCGCCCCGGTGCGGATCCCACCGGGGCGCTTCCTTATGCGGTGGGTCCTGATAAGATTTGAATCGCCCGGTAAAGCGCAGGGTCTGCTGTTGGGGATTTTGGCGTTTCGCCGGTTTTCATTTCCCGCTCGAGTTCTACCAGAATTTTTTCCTTAACGCCTGCCGGGTAGGCGACCGGATAATCGGGTTTGAGGCCGGCGGAACCATGGATGCGTGATCCATTGGCATTGCGCCGCGCGTCGTAGCGCACGCCGTTGGGTCCGAAGCTCCGGCCATTGGTGATGCGTTCTCCACGACCGCCGTCGACCTTCCAGGTGCTTTGTTGAGTTCCCTTTCCGTAGGTTTTCCCTCCAACGAGAGTTCCAATTCCGTTGTCGCGTAATGAGACCGCGAGGGCTTCGCTCATAGACGCCGAGTTTTCATCCGTTAGGATGACGACTTTGAATCCGCGAAAGCGTCCATGTTCTTTGGCTTCATAGGTTCCGACACGTGATCCCCGGCGATCGACATGATGTGTCTCTGTCCCTTGTGCATAAAATTCCGATGCGATATGTGCTGCGGCCCAGACGCGTCCGCCGGGATTTCCTCGAAGATCGATGATTAGTTTTCTAATCCCTTGGTTTTTAAGGGGTTGGACCTCTTCGTTGAATTCTTCATCGGTGGAGTCACGGAATACCGAGATCCGTACATAGCCGATTGTGGAGTCCAGTGCCCTGGCAAAAACCGTATGTTTCTTCACCTCACCGCGTGTGACTCGAAAGTACGTGGGGAGCGTTCCAGGTCCCCGACTGATCGCGAGCAAGGTTTGGGTTCCTGCTTCTCCTTTTAAAAGGGCGACAGCATCGGTCGTCGATTTTCCTTTTAGGCTTTTCCCATCGACAGAAAGAATCAAATCGCCTGCTTTAATTCCGGCCGTTTTTGCAGGAGAGTCCCGGAAGATCAGTCCGGCAATGACTCCGCGTTTTTGGGGATCTGCAGAGAGTTGAATTCCCACTCCTTTGTAGCTCGTTGCGTAGTACTGAGTGTTCGCCGAGTATTCGGCCTGCGTCATATATTTGGTGAGGGGGTCCCGTAGACCTTCCGCCGCATGTTTGAGCATGGCGTCTGCAATTGCATCTTGATCGGTTTCTCCGCCATTTAGTTTTGTTCGCCCTATTCGATCCATCCCCGCGATGATCTCATTCCATTGTGACTCGGGAACATTATCCACAAACCATCGGTCCATGTGCCGAAGACGGGTTTTAATGCGCTCCTGTCGATCTGGCGACAATCCCTTTGCGATGCCGCGCAGTTGATGTTCCTTTAGGTTCGGGGGCGCTAGGTTATCCGGGTTTGTGAAGTTGGGTGCGCTTTTGTAGGTCGCGCGAACCGGAATCACGAGTAAAGGTTCTTTCGCTTGGGCGGAGGAGAGCAGAAATAAGAGGAGCGCGGTTTTCATATCCCCACGGTAGCACCGCGTAGGAACAATCATGAGAGGCCGCTTTGGTCTCTTTCTCTTGGGAGAAGGCCCGGGGGAAATCAGGACTAGGGGCCTACGATTTGTAGAATAAGCCAATGCTCAAACTTAAAAAGCTCTGGACCGGATTCCGCCGCACGCATCTCATGCTCTACATCCTTTTTGCGTGGATGCTCGGTCTTGGGGGAATGACGGCTGGGATGTTCCAGCAATACTCACTGACTGATTTCACGGCGGGCCTTCAGGTGATTCAAGACGCTTCCGGAACCAAGGAGGCGCCGGACCCCGAATTGCTGCGAAAGGCCTTTAAGCCTTTGGAGCCGCAGGGGACGATTAAGGGCGAAATAAAGAGAAAGAAAGGAGAAAAGTTCACCTTTACGCTCAATGCGGGAAAATTTTTTCACTGGGTTCTATTCGCGATCCTCTTTATTTGGATGTGGCCGTATTACGGGCATCACTTTATTAAAGCCGAGAAGAATCTCGAAAAAATAGAGAGACGAATCGTCGGGTTGCCGGTGATCTTATTTTTATTGGTCTGGCTCTCGTCGATCGATCATTATTTCTCTTCTTCCTGGATGTACGCGGATCTTTATGAGGCACCCAGCGCGAAAATAAAAAGTATTTTCGCGGCATCGGCTCTACTGCACGGGGCCTTCGCCGGTTACCTGAACTTGGAACTGACGACTCTCTATGTCCGACGGTTTATCGCCCAGCCCTTTTTCGAAGAGAACAACCCCTACGGTTTAAAGCCCGGCCTCGCCGTTGGTTTAACGACCCGTCACGCGCTGATGATTTTTTCTTTGGCGATGGTCCCCTTGGCGCTATGTGTCTATATTCCCGCCTACTTCAATTGGGGACTGATTGATCAGCTCCGTACGGCAAACGATTCTTCTGTTTTCTTCGCGCACGCCGGTGTTATCGTTCCCTTTCTGATGACCGGTCTGATCACCGTGTTTATGCTTCTTTTTCATCTCTTGTCGGTTCTCTTATTTCGATGGAACGTCCAGCTTCCGCTGCGTTCTTTGATCCATCGGATGCGCAGCGTTGCGAAGGGCGATTTTGAGGCTAAGACGAAGGTCCTTGATTCCGATGAGATCGGAGAGCTCAAAGGACATTTCAATATGATGCTTGATGGACTGCAGGAGCGGGAGAAGATTAAGGACACGTTCGGAAAATACGTGTCTATCGAGATCGCGGAAAAAATTTTAAAGACCGGCAGTATTGACCTTGCTGGTGAGGAAATCGAGGCGACCATCCTTTTTTCCGATATTCGGAACTTCACCACGTTAAGTGAGAAAATGCCGCCGCGGGAACTTGTCGCCTTTATTAACGCCTACTTCGGAAAGATCACCGTTCCTATCGTTGCGGAAAGGGGGGTCATTAATAAGTTTATCGGTGACGCGGTTATGGCGATTTTTTCTCCGGTTTTCGGCGTCGAAGACCATGCGGCGGCGGCGCTTCGCGCGGCTGCCGGCATGAAGACCGCGTTGGGCGAGTTTAATGCGGCTGATGATTATCCTCCGATCGCTTTCGGCGTCGGGCTCCATACGGGGACGCTGATCGCCGGTAATGTCGGTACCGCGGATCGGCTGGAATATACGGTTCTTGGTGATACCGTCAATGTCGCCTCGCGTATAGAGAGTCAAACCAAGGAGCAGAATACCGAAGTTCTTGTCAGCGGCGATCTCCGCACCGCCTTGGGAGATTCTCCCCCGAAGGGAATTTCTCTGGTTGGGATTGGCCCCATTCTGATGAAAGGGAAATCCAAACCGATGGAATTATTTCGCGTGGAGATCGATTCTTAAGTCCTCCATGTTCCCGTAGCTTCTTCGACAGATTGGCGATTTAACGGAATTGCTCCCCCAATTTCGCTCGACCCCGTGGGGGTCGACCG
>JBFIEP010000400.1:0-3372 GCA_041603335.1 Elusimicrobiota bacterium
TCCAGGGCGAACGCCCTTCCTGATTCCGAGTCAAAACAGGTGGCCATGGTTTGACCGCCCAGCCCGCTGGCGGCGGGTTCGCAGACTCCCAACGCAAAAGCGGCGGCGGCAGCCGCATCAAATGCGTTTCCTCCTGCCTCAAGGGCCTGAACACCGGCCCACGTTGCCAATGAATGCGCTGTGGCGACCATGCCTCCGCGGGACGCCGCGACCCGCTGATGCTCAACACCAAGACCGGCACCGAGATCCCGTTGTTTTATGCGGCCCGGATGTTTTGAATTAGACATGCACTGATTTCCCCTTCTTTTTTGACTTAGACACTGGTGCCTGATCCGACAGGTAACGCGCCAACAACAACGTACGCTGGATTAAACTAATACGCTCTACGAATTCGTCAGGCGTATATAGATTGCCCGCGACGGGACCAACTCCGCAGACAACGCCGGAAGAAGCCGGGGCTATGCCCGCGACCGACGGCCACGCAGAGGTTTCCTTTCCGAATCGAACATCAAGGGTTTCTGCCGTTTGTGCCAATGCCTTAGCCAAGCGTTCGTTAGCCCGCCGCTCTTTCATCGGATGGCGCTCCGCAACTTCCTCCAAACTCCACTTGAAGTCGGATTTAGGAATCGCCGAGCGCATATCAGTCATTAACTTTTCCCCAGCCGCCTCATCGGGATATGTGACGATCAGTGTTGCCTCAACGCGATGCGGCAGGTGGAGCGGATAGGTTGAAGGCTGCATCCCCACAACCGATACCGACAGACGTTTTTTGGAATTCGAAAGCATGGAAAACGTTTCCAGAACCTGCGAAGCCCAACGAAACACTTCCGGCTTCTTTCCCGCCGCACCGATTCGACGGACCGGACCACGGGCGGTAAAAACGAGCTTCCTCTCCCCGCGCCTTCCGACAATCACTGCATCCCCTCTATTTCCTGGGCGGAGCACGAGAATGTTTTTTGCCTTTGCAGCTACTTTTGCGAGCATCGGCGCACTATAGCGCGCATCCTTCCCTTCATCGCTGTAGCAAACCACTCCAATCGGGGTTTTCGCGAGAATACGCTCCTGGCGAAGGGCTCTTAAGGCATACTCGAGCATAACGATGGGTGCGCGCGAACATCCGATCCCCTCCCCAAAAATTCGCTCCGGCTCCCGCCGAAACAGCTGACTTGGAATTGTCGCGGCCGTGGGTACGTCGGAGTGCACAACCAGCAGGGTCCCCCCTTCAAACCCGGCCTTCGACTGCCAGGTATGGATGGAACGGTCATCGGAGAATTCCGGAACCGGTACCAGCTTGACGTCTTCAAGAATTGCCCCGAGCTTCCGGACAGCTTGCCGCTGGCCGACCGGATCTCCCGTTCGGCTGGAAATAGAGACCCATTCCTTAATTCTCCGCTCGATGCGGTCGCGCCGCTGGGTAATGAAGGAAAAAACCCGATCCGAACGGTTCTCAGGACTGCGGGCAATCACCGGAGGCGTGGGCGTCCCGAAATACCGCGCGCTGGCGACTTCAACAAGCCGGTTGATCAAGGCCGGAAAGTCGAGTCCAATCGCGGCTCCGCCCTCGACAAACGACCCATGTTCGCCGAGGCTTGGAAGCGAGTTAATCTCTAAAACATAAAAATTTCCCTTCTTGTCGTAGCGCATGTCGACGCGGGCGCAATCGGCACAACCCAGCGAGCGAAACGCCCTGATCGCAAGATCCTTCGCCTTCTCCGTCATTTCCTCGCTGATCTTGGCCGGACAAACCACTTCGACCGTGCGTCCCGAGGTGCGCTTTTTATCTTCCAAGGTGTAAATTTGGGGCCCTTTCTTTCCAAAACGCAGTTCCGCCGGAGGCATCGCTTCCGGCGGATTATTTCCGATAAGACCGACGTTTACTTCCCCGCCCTCGATATACGCCTCAACAAGTGCGCCGCCTCCGGGATAACGGTCAAAGATAACCTGGGCCGCCGCGCGGAGTTCCTTCAAATTTTTGGCGATCTTGATTCCAAAAGACGTCGACTCGTTTTTCGGTTTTACGATGAGCGGGTAGGCGATTTCAGGGGCTGGGAAATCCGGACCGTCCAGCACGGCGAAATCCGGTGTCGAGATTCCGTTTTCCCTAAAAATCATTTTCGAGACAACTTTATCGAGCGCGAGGGAATGCGCGAGAGGACCCGAACCGACATAGGGAATTCCCAGCATTTCCAAAATTCCGGGGACATGGGTATAGCGCGCCTGTCCCTGGATGCCGTAGGAAAGGTTAAAGACCATCCCCGGACGCTCCCCGTGGAGGACGCGCGGCATAAAATCTTCAAGCTTATGAATAAGATCCTTGTCGCCCTCCAAGGCGACAGCACTGTGCCCGCCGGCCTTGAGCGCGTCTAAAATACGTTTTATCGCTTTAAGTCCGTATTTTTCCTGGTTGGCGACGCCGAATAGATTAATGACTTTCTTACTGTCCCGATTGTAGACGATGGCTATTTTCAAAGAATTAATTTCCTTTTGGGGGGAGATATAAATACAACGGATATACAAGCATTTAGTTCCTGGGGAATTGCTATATTCCAAAAATGAAGCGTCTCGGCCAATTCAAGATTATGAGAACTCTCGCGGGACAGGGAGCGACCCGCGTCTATGAGGCTTTAGACGAAGTTCAGGGCATCCGGGTCGCCTTGAAGGTCCCCGGACCCGGCTTTGATGACTCCGAATCGCTATCCGCTTTCCGCAAAGAAGCCCGCATCGCCTCCAAATTAGACCACCCCAACATACTTCCTCTCGCCTATGCGGGGGTCATACAGGGGAAATTCGCCCTTATCCACCGCATGGGGAAGGAAACCCTAGCCGACAGACTGGAGCGGAGGTTATCGCTGCAGCGCCGGTTCGATTTTGCCCGCCAGCTCCTCAGTGCGGCAGCGTATTCTCATCAGCGGTCCGTCGCCCATCTGGATATTAAACCCGAGAACCTCATCCTGTTCGACGGGGACCGCCTTATGCTGACTGATTTCGGCCTATCAAGAACGATAAAGAAAACGACGTTCGGCTCCGGATCCGGGACCGTCGGTTTCTGCGCCCCGGAACAAGCGATGGGAAAACCATCCGTCCGGTCCGATGTATTTTCGATCGGTCTCGTGCTCTATAAACTATTTACGGGGGCGCTGCCGGAGTGGCCTTTCAAACGCCCGTTTCCCAAAGAAAAAAACCTCATCAAGCTACTCGGACCATCGAGCGCAGAGGCGGTCTTTAAAGCACTCGACATTGATCCGCGCAAACGGTTTTCGAATGCGGGAAAACTTGAAGCCGCCTTCCTAAACCAAGTTCAGGCCTTTCCCCGAATTCGAAAAATCAAGGCGCATGTCAATGTGGCTCACTTACTGCACCGCGAGTTTAAAA
>JBFIEP010000401.1:0-3358 GCA_041603335.1 Elusimicrobiota bacterium
AGGGGCGTTCATCTCCCCCCACGGGGGAGATGAGCGAAAGAGAGGGGGGCGTGGGATTGTTTCGCGCTGTGTGCGCGATGCTTGAAGATTTGAACGCAAATCTCCAAGCCCCGGGAACTTACCACCTGCCAGCAAGAGTTTTTTTTAATTTTTAACGGAGAGGGGCGCCTGCGGCGACCGCACATGCACATCCCGCTGGGGAAACGGGATTTCGATTTTATGATCCCGGAACGCTTTTTCCAGATCAAAATAAATCCGGCTCTTAATCTTAAACTGCTGCCGCGGATCTAAAATCCATACGAGCAATTCGAAATCGAGAGAGGAATCCCCGAATCCCAAAAAACGGACCTCGGGACGCGGCCCGGTCATAATGTCATCCTTCTCCGTCGTGGACAGCGCGGCTTCACGCACCTTATCGATGTCGCTTCCATAGGCGACCCCGAACGGAACATGAAGACGAACCTTCGGATCGCCCAGAGACCAGTTTATCACGGCCCGCTCGATAAATACGGAATTGGGAAGGATAAGCCGGATGTTGTCGAACGTCTCGATCACCGTAGAGCGTATCCCGATCTCAGTGACCGTTCCGATCTCATTATCAACCGTGACCTTATCCCCGACACGGATGGGCTGCTCAAACAAAAGGATGATGCCCGAGATAAAGTTTGACGTGATGTTTTGAAGACCAAACCCAAGCCCCACGCCGAAAAATCCGCCGAGGACGGTGAGACTGGTAAGGTTGACACCGATCGACTGCAGGGCAACAAGCAGAGAGACCGCAACCAGCATGTAATGCGTGACCCGCGCGAGCGCATACCCAATGCCGCGATCAAAAGACAGCTTCGAACTGAATTGCGCACGCAAAAATTGCTGCAGCAGATTTGAAAGCGTCGTCCCCAGGGCGATAATGCCGCCCGCGATGATGAAGCTCATGACGCTCACGGGCGTGTCGCCGATGCTGAAAATAGCCCCGGTAAAAACCGTCTTCATAAATCGAATCGCGGCCGCTAAATCAAATATATTCATCCTTTCCCCTTGAGATCAGCCGCGAGTAATTTATGGAAATGCATTGTCGGCGCCTCCCACGTTGGCGCGTAACGCCCTTCATCATACGCTGAAGATTCAAGACCGCGCTGAACCGACTCGCATATCCCGATATCCTCTTGCTGCACACGGTCGCTGGGAGGCATGCTCTCGGCGATAAACCGCTTTGCTTTTTCCCCTTCGACTTCTTCGAAGTAATAATCGAAGACAACAATCGATCGATTCTCCGAGAGAGGCAGTACCCAGTTTGTATCCATAACAGGACCATAGCGGTTTATCATGAAGTTGGGGTAAATCCAGGCGTAAAGCTGATCCGACCCTACACGCGCATCGGCATCGGCGGCACCCTTGCAGTATTGGATCGACACGCGGTCATGAATCTCGGATCGGTAGCCGGAAAGAGACAGCTTTGCCGCCAATTCCTTATGCAGGGTCGGGACGTGGTATCCGCCGTCAAGATAATTGTCGACAAACACTTTCCAATTGCAGTCCATTTCATAAACGCGACGCTCGGCGAAATGGAGGTTTTCAAAATTTGTTTTCTCAAGCGGCTCCTTCAAGGGTTCAAACTGTTCGGAAAGCGACGGCGGGTTGGGGTCCAAGCAAAGGAAAACAAACGGCCCCCAGGTTTCGCAGGGGATTGTTATCAACCCATAATTTTTTGGATCGAAATCCTCCAGCTTCCCGGCATGCGCCGTGCCGAATAAGGCGCCGTCGAGGTTGTACGTCCAGCCGTGATACGGACAGGTTAGGCGCTTGGCAGTGCCAACTCCTGAAACAACGCAGGTGGCATGGTGCCGGCAAACGTTAAAAAACCCTCTTATTTTTCCATCCTCACCCCGAACCACCACGTAAGGCTCCCCAGCGAGCGTTCCCGAAAAATACTGCCCCGATTCCTTAACTTGATCGATGCGCCCGACAGCCTGCCAGGATCGCCTAAGAACGGTTTTCTTTTCTAAAGCCAAGGCAGCGGGGTCGCAATACCAGGATGACGGCGGCGTTCTCCCGGAGGCGACCGGAGCGCCGGGGTTGAAGCGGGCGATTTCATCTTCGAATTTGGCCATGTTTACCAAAGATTTACCACATTGGGGCCCTTGCGCGAAACCGTTTCCAGGCCTATTCCATACCAATGTCAAATGTTCGCGTAAAGCGTTTCCCCGATGAGCAGGATCTAGTTTTGATCCTCCTGGTGCTTGGCTTGTCCTTTTTTGTCCTTCGCAGCAGCGGTTGGGAATCTGAACGCAAGCCTGTACTCGCTCCGATAGGAAGTTCGGCCGCGATGGACGGCCTTTGGCGGGACGCGGTTCGGCCCCTTAAAGAACAGGATATGCGCCCGCAAGCCGATGCCGATATGATCTGGGAGGAGCCCCGCACCGAAAACAATTTCCCGAAACCCAAACCGGTGCCCGCACCTAAAACCGGGATCCAGCGGGATGCCCCGAAACCCGAACCCTATTTCCCCACACCGCGCCCTGTTCGTAAAGAGGTCTTTGCGCGTCCTGCTCTCGCCCCGCAGCGGGTTACATTTGCCAACTCAAACAGCAGCGCGCGCACCAAGGCGTTCTTGAAAAACCCGGATAAAAAGAAGGGCTACTGAACTTTTGGGGATTTCGAACCGGAGAACATCCGCCGCAGCTTGTCTTTCCAAACGTCAAAAACAATTCCCGCGAGACCGATTCCAACCAAACAGACCGCAAATGCAAATGCGATCCAAAACGACTTTTTCCCCTTGCGCGTAAATTTATAAAGGAAACTTCCCTTCTGCTCCGATGCCCGCGCGACCTTTTCTCCTTCGAACAAGGTGAGCATCCGGCTGCTGTCTTTAAGCGCGCGCATCGCAACAAGTAAAGGTTTATAGGTGTCGTCCGCCTCGGCGGCGGATTCCATCATCGCCAGCGATTGCGCATACTCGCGCATTCCCGCAAAACCCCACGAGGCCTGGGCATACCCATGCCCGTTTTCTTTTTCAATCTCAATCGCCTTCTTTGCGACTTCTACCGCTTCGTCATAAAGCCCCATCCTGTTTAAAATCTCGGCCTTCGTTCGCAGAAGCAAGGAGGATTTTCCGTCATCCAATGAAATCGCTTTCTCCAACGCAGCGAGCGCTTGCGGATAATTCCTCAGGCGCATATGCGCTTTGGACTGAACAAAGTAGGCATAGGGATTATTGGGCATCGCATCAATCGAGGCGCCCGCCATGACAATCGCCCGCCTCGGATTGGTCTCAATAAGAGCCTCCGCGTTTTTCGCCGTCACCAGTGCGGGCTTTATCACGGTGAGGTTCTCCGGACGCGCTCCCGGCTTACGGCGAAGG
>JBFIEP010000402.1:0-3345 GCA_041603335.1 Elusimicrobiota bacterium
ACCCGCCCCCGAACCCGTTGCCGCCGTTGAGACCCCTCAAGTTCCAACACCGCCTAAAGAGACGCCTGTTAAAGCGGCGGCTCCCGCTGCAGTGATCGGTTCTCCGAAAGGGCTTCAGGGGGGCGAGGGAACAACGCCGGGAGCACTCATTACCGGCCCTGAAGGCGGCGGCGGGACCGGACCGGCCGGACGCACCGCCAATCCCGAAGTGATGCCCCGGCTGCTTAACCGGGATGAAGTTCTTAGGAACCTTCGCCGGTTTTATCCCGAGCCGGAACGCCTGGCCGGACGGGAAGCCAACGTCATCGTCAAAATCCAAATCGGCGTTTCGGGAAATGTCGAAAAAGTGGATATCCTCCGGTCGGGCGGCACCGCATTCGACGCAGGAGCGATTGCCGTCGCAAAACGGATGCGATTCTCACCCGCCGTATTAGGCGGCCGTCCGGTCGCAGTCGCATTGCCCCAACGCATTATTTTCCAACTAGAATAGCATCGGTGCCAGGCACCTGTTGCGTTTGTTGCGTTACAAATTAGGTTAAACGCAACAAACGCACGCAGTGCCAGGCACCATTTCCCTTATAGGTAGGGCGTAAAGAGACGGGCAATCCCATCGCGAAGACGGATGGGGAAGGGTCGTTTTGCTAGTTCTTCGAGTGTCAGTTGGCGCGAGATCCGCTTACGTGCGGCAATGCGGCGGGCTAGGCGGTCGCCAAGCACGTGGTCGTAACTCTCAACGCAAAACTCGAAATTGAGTCTCAGGCTGCGTGCATCCCAGTTTGCAGATCCGAACAGAGACCATGTTTTGTCAACGACCATGAGTTTACTATGGTCGAAAGGACTGGGAGCAAGCCATACCCGAACCCCGCGCTGAATAAGCCTGCCGATTTGATGGCGTGTCGCCCAATCAACAAAGGGCATATTGCTGTGCTCGGGGAGAATGATGTCGACGTCAATCCCGCTCATCGCCGCAACACTCAATGAAGTCATTAGTGTTTCATCGGGTACAAAATAAGGTGTTACAATCTGAACGGAATGGTCCGCCGCTTCCAAGCCTGCAAGCATTGAAAATCGGATCGTATCGAGCTCTCCATCGGGGCCATCGGGGATGCCGCGCGCCAGGGCGTTTCCACGTTCCAACAGAAGCGGGAAGAACGCATCCCCGGTAATGACATCCCGTGCGGCAAAGAACCAATCGCGGACGAATGTACGCTGAAGGTCGGCAACCACAGGCCCCTGAAGCCGGAAGTGGATGTCACGGACCGGACTCCTGTATTTCGGGACACGCACATGGCCGTCATGGATATTCATCCCTCCGGTGAATCCTACTTTTCCATCAACGACAAGAATCTTTCGATGATTGCGCAAATTGATGAAAGGATTCGGCCACGGACGGAAGGCCGGTAAAAAAAGTGCCGTGGGAACATTCGCACGGCTAAGTGGGCGGTACGCATTCGGAAGATAGGTTCTCTGACCAAAATCATCAAGCAGGACACGCACCTTCACTCCCCGTTGGTGCGCACGGATTAACGCTTGGACAAATGTCTGACCTTCAGCATCATTTGAGAAGTGATAGGAAGCGAGGGTCACCGAATTCTGTGCCGCTTCGATAGCGGCAAGCATCGCTGGGAAGGCCCGATCCCCGCCGAATAACGGGTCTATCCGGTTTCCGGCAAGAAGGGGAGTGTTTGTTTCTGCACCGACGATGCGGGCGATATTGGCGAGATTACGATGCTCTTCGCCGATTGTGTTTGCCACCAGGGATCGAACGTCCTCGGGATCCGCCCCGGGGGCATGGCGAGGGGAAACGGATTCAAAAAGTGTTATGGCCTTACGCCGTACACGGTTGATCCCGAGTAGTACATAAAGAACGGACCCCAGAACCGGGACCAAGAGAATAAGGCCGATCCAGCCAATCGCGGAACGGGAGTTGCGTTTATAAAGCGCGGCGTGACCGGAGCACCCTGTTGCGAGTGCCAGGGTAAGGAAAGAAGCAATGTGAGCCCAGTAGCGTTCGAGATTTTCAACCCATATGGCGTCCATGATTCATTCTACTAATCCGAGGGCCATTGGGCTCTTAAGGCCGGGGTGCCAATTTGAGCGATTTGGGCGTAAAAACCGGGGAATACCGGCCTTGACGACTCAAAATCCTAGACTCATACTGGGGCGTGGGCATATTTTCTAAACGACAAGACATCGAATCGGTCATTCTTGAATCCAAACTCATTAATGAAAGCCAAAAGAAACAAGCCGAATCGATGGCCAATCAGGAATCGATCGGATTTGTAGATGCCGTGGTCCGTTTGGGATATGCGGGTGAAGACGATGTCGCCAAGGCCCTCGGTGCGGGATTAAACATGCCGGTCGCGGATCGATCGAACAAGATGCTCGAAATCGATCTTGAGGCGGGCCTGGAACGGTTCATCCCCGAGGATTTCGCCCGTTCGAATCAAGTCCTTCCTCTATTTGAATCCGATGGGGTACTCACTGTCGCCTTTGCCGATCCCACCGAAATGATTGTCCGTGAAAATTTGCAGTTGGTTTCCAAACGCCAAATCCAACCCGTTGTCGGGACCAAAACCGATATCCTTAAAGTGATTGATCAGCTATATTCCAGTGGCGGGCAAGGCATGATCGCGAAGACGATGGATTCTTCGGAGGCCGAAGGGGAAGCCAGTACCCGGTCCTTAATCGATGTCCGGCTGGACCTGGATCAGACGATTAAAACCAGCGAAGGCAACTATTCCGTCAATCTTGTGAATGCAATTTTGAAGCAGGCAATCGCCGAACGCTGCTCCGACGTTCATCTTGAAACCTGCGATCGCGAAGTAATGCTTCGTTTCCGCATCGATGGAACTCTTCATGGCCGGGTCCCGCCTCCGTTTCAGTCCTTTGATTCGGTTGTTTCACGCGTTAAGATTCTTGGGAAACTCGACATTGCAGAACGGCGCCTTCCGCAGGATGGGAGTTTTTCCCTAAAGATGCAAAATCGCGTGATTGATGTCCGTGTTTCCGTTTGTCCGGCCGCGTACGGAGAGAAACTCGTCATGAGGCTGCTCGATAAAGATGCGGTTCCGCTGAATATCGATAAACTTGGTTTTGAACCGCGGCAAAGAGAAGATTTTATGGCTGCCGGAACCCAGCCCAATGGATTGATTCTGCTTACGGGGCCTACCGGTTCGGGTAAAACAACATCGCTCTACTCGTTGCTGAATCGAATCAAAACGGGCGACAAGAATTTTATGTCGATCGAGGACCCGATCGAAATTAAACTGAAAGGGATGACCCAGGTTGCCGTTAAGTCCGCTATCGGCCTTACGTTTGCGACCGCTCTGCGTTCTTTTCTTC
>JBFIEP010000403.1:0-3345 GCA_041603335.1 Elusimicrobiota bacterium
ATCACCAGACCGACCCCTGGGGCGTGAAGGTGACGATGGTCGAGGTGAAGCACATCGATCTCCCGCCCGACATGCAGCGCGCGATGGCCAAGCAGGCCGAAGCCGAGCGCGAGCGCCGCGCTAAGGTGATTCATGCCGAGGGTGAATTGCAGGCGTCTGCGAAGCTCTCTGAAGCTGCCCTTGTCATGGAGAAAAGTCCTGCCGCGATCCAGCTTCGCTATCTCCAGACCTTGTCCGAGATTTCAATCGACAAAAACTCCACGATTCTGTTTCCGTTGCCGATGGAGTTTTTAAAGGCATTCGGCGGAGGCAAAGTAAATAACTGATCAATCGCGGGGCGCTGAGAGTTCGTCTCTCGGCCTTTATGTCCATGTCCCGTTCTGCGCCGTGAAATGCTTTTACTGTGATTTCACCGCCTTTGCTGGCCAGAAAAATCAGTTCGACCGCTATATCGATGCGGTCGATGCCGAGGCAGGTCTTCGGGGGGCGGGAATGTCGCCCGAGACGCTTTATTTCGGAGGGGGGACTCCGAGTGAGCTGCCCGTCGACGCGTTGCGCGAACTTTTGGCCCGGATCACAAATCGTTTCGGTCCGCTCGCTCTCATGCGGGAGTCGACATTCGAAGGCAACCCTGAAAGCCTGAGTTCTGAAAAATTGGATGTACTCGCGAACGCGGGTATTTCCCGATTAAGCCTTGGCTTGCAAACCTGCGACGATACTCTATTGAAATCGATCGGACGCCGTCATACCTTCGACGAGTTTTATGCGGTCTATCGCGAAGCGTCCGATCGCGGGTTTGCGATGAGTGTTGATTTGATGTTCGCCCTCCCCGGTCAGACGCGGGATCAGGCCCGCGAGAGTGTGAAGCGCGTCTTGGCGCTGGACCCCGGCCATATTTCCGTTTATGGACTTCAGGTGGTGGAGAAAACCTTGTTCGGAAAGCGTGAGATAGAAGTTGACGAGGACCAGGCCCGCCTGATGATGGAAGATACGCTCGATGCGCTGGAATCAGCGGGCTATAAGCATTATGAGGTTTCCAATTTCGCCCGCCCGGGCCGTGAGGGTGTCCATAACCTGAATTATTGGGTGAATGGATCCTATCTCGGTCTTGGCTGCGGCGCTGCGGGCTATCTCAATGGTGAGCGCTATCAGAACGAGGAAAAGTTGAAGGTGTATTGTGAAAAAGTCGAGGCGTCGCAAGTTCCGACCGCCTCCGCCGAGCGGATTTCAGGCAAAGAAGCCTTGGGTGAGACGATGATGCTCAAGCTCCGCTTAATTGATGGGATGTCGTTAACGACTGATTTGCAGGAAGCGTTTCGCAGCGAGATCGAAGGTCTCGTGGAACGGGGACTCGTAACCCTCGAAACAGAAGGATGTTCGAGCTGCGTCGCGCGGCTCAAGCTGACCCGCGATGGAATTTTCCTCGCGAATGAAGTTTACAGAGAATTTGTGCCGCCATTTTCTGCGGCACCTACAGGGGCAACCGCATGAAGACATTCGTCCTCGATACCAACGTCATTATTCACGATCCCGATGCGATGTTCGCATTTGAAGGGGCTCAGGTTGTTATCCCGCTTCCCGTTATTGAGGAGTTGGATTCGTTTAAGCGCAACAACGACGAGCGCGGCCGCAATGCACGGCTCGTCGCGCGTGCCCTCGACGGCCTTCGCGATCAAGGTAAGTTATCCGACGGCGTAAAGCTTGAGCACGGCGGGACGTTGAAGATTGAGCTTGCCCGCGAAAACGGATTGCCGACTCCGTTCGATTTGAATAAGAAGGACAACCAGATCCTCCACATCGCGCAATACTGCCAGGAAGACAGTAAAAAGGTTGTCTTCATTTCCAAAGATATTAATTTGCGCATTAAGGCCGAGGCGGTGGGGCTGGAAACGCAGGACTATGAAAAGTCGAAGGTGAAGGTTTCCGAGCTGTATGAGGGGTGGCGGGAGCTCGAGCTGTCAAAGGATGAAATCGATTCCTTCTATAAGAATCGGAAGCTTCCCATGGAGGATAAAGAGTTCCTTCCGAATGAATTCGCGATCCTAAAGGCAACGGATGATGAATCGTCGAGTGCCCTTGCTCGATATGACGTTGCGACCAAGGCGCTCGTCCCCCTGAAGCATCAGGAAGTAAACCCATGGGGCGTGAAGCCGCTCAACATCGAGCAGAAATTTGCTCTGGAACTTCTTCTTCGGCCCGAGGTCCAGCTCGTTTCCCTCGTGGGTTTGCCGGGCTGCGGTAAAACGTTGATTTCCCTCGCTGCGGGTCTCGAACAGACTATGGGGGGCGGGGAGAATCCGTATCGCCGTTTGCTGGTTGCGCGTCCCGTCGTTCCTGTTGGGAATGATCTCGGCTATTTGCCCGGATCCAAGCAGGAAAAAATGAATACCTGGATGGGCGCGATTTATGACAACCTCGAGTTTCTATTCGACCGGTCACGCCGCGAAGAAACCAATATTGATATTCAGATGTTGTTGGATGACGGCCGCTTGGAAGTCGAAGCGGTTGCTTATCTTCGCGGGCGTACCCTGCCGGGACAATACATCCTGATTGACGATGCTCAGAATCTTACACCGCACGAAGTGAAGACGATTATTTCGCGTTGCGGAAAGGGTTCGAAAATCGTCTTGACCGGTGACCCATACCAGATCGACAATTATTACCTGGATTCTTCCTCAAACGGCTTAACCAATTTGGTTCAGCGGTTTCAGGGTCAGGAATTGTTCGGGCATATCTGGTTCTCCAAGGTTGAGAGATCCGGAATCGCGGCCCTGGCCTCAGAATTATTGTAATACACGCTTGCTAAAGCGGAGTTTTCCGGTTATAAAATAAGGAGATGCGCCGAATCTTCCTGGTGGGGGCGTTCGCCCTGTTGGCGCTTGCCCCGAATCTATCCCCGGCCCGTGCGGCCGGGAGTTCCACCGACATCGTTGTGATTGACCCCGGGCATGGGGGAAAGAACGACGGTGCGGTTGTGCATGGCCGGGTAGAGAAGGAAATTGCCCTTGATATTTCAGAACAAGTGGCCGATCAGCTCCGGAGGGCAACGGCGCTGCAGCCGTTTTTGACGCGTTGGGATGACACCTTTGTTCCTCTTTCAGAGCGCGTCCTGAGGGGCGAGGCCGTGAACGGAAAGGTGTTTGTTTCCATTCACGCCGACAACGTACGGCGCGTTCGCAATCGTGGAGTGGTTGTGTTTGTATACGGACTTAATAAGACGATTCCCAACGGCCCCCGTCGTGAGCCGGGGGAGAAAATCCTTCCTCCTCCGACTAAGTCCGCCCGACGGGCTTCAACACGCCTCGCCGAGCGCATTCGACTGAGTCTTAAAAAGAATGGGATTAA
>JBFIEP010000404.1:0-3312 GCA_041603335.1 Elusimicrobiota bacterium
CCCGTTCGTCCTATAAGCCCTGAGGCAGTACTCGGAGCCCACCTCGTTGCGAAGCGGACTTGCCGGTTTGGTGTTTGGGCGCCCAAGAGTTCTTCCGTTGAACTGCACCTTGTCCATCCTTTTGACAAAACCGTCCCGCTGAATCCGCTCGGTGACGGCTATTTCGGCGGAGAGGTCGAAAACGTCGCGGCGGGATCGCGCTACTATTTTCGACTCGATGATGGTAAGGACCGACCGGATCCCGCCTCCCGATTCCAGCCGGAAGGTATTTTAGGCCCTTCGGAAGTTGTGGAGCATCGCTTTGAGTGGAGCGACGATTATTGGTGCGGAATCCCCCTCCAGGATTTTGTGGTATACGAAATGCATGTTGGAACGTTTACCGGAGCGGGGACGTTCGATGCGGCATGTGAGAAGCTTCCCTATATAAAAGACCTTGGTATTACAGCTGTCGAGATTATGCCGTGTTCCCAATTCCCCGGGACGCGCAATTGGGGATATGATGGAGTGTTCCCATTTGCCGTACAGCATTCGTACGGCGGACCCGATGGATTGCGCCGATTTGTCGATGCCGCCCATGCAAAAGGTATCGCGGTCGTGATGGATGTTGTGTACAACCATATCGGTCCTCGAGGGGCTGTTCTTGCAGATTATGGTCCGTATTTCGACAGTCGTTACGATACCCCATGGGGACGGGGATTGAACTTCGATGAAGCAGGCTCGGATGGAGTGCGACGGTTTTTTCTCGAAAACGCTTTGATGTGGATTCGCGACTACCGGTTGGATGGGCTTCGGCTTGATGCTGTTCATATGATCTACGACAGTGGGGCAAAGACCTTCCTTGAATCATTGGGAGAAACGGTTCGTCTCCATTCCCGTGCCTCGAATCGCCTGTCGTATACCATTGCCGAGGCGATGCTGAATGATCCTCGCCTTGTGAGACAGACCGAACTGGGCGGCATCGGTCTCGATGCGGTATGGAACGACGATTTCCATCATTCCCTTCATGCGCTCCTTACCGGTGAAAGCAACGGCTATTACGAGGACCATGGATCGATTGAGCATTTAGCGAAAGCTTATCGTGAAGGATTTGTCTTGACCGGAACCTACTCGCGTTATCGTAAGCGAACGATAGGTCAAAGTTCAGCTTCCTTGCCGGGTAGGAAATTTGTTGTCTACTCGCAGAACCACGATCAGGTCGGCAACCGACCGGGCGGCGACCGTTATGGAACGCGGCTTTCTGTCGAGGCGCAAAAACTTGCAACCGGTGCCGTTATGCTTTCCCCCTATTTGCCGATGTTTTTTATGGGTGAAGAATATGGAGAAACCGTTCCGTTTTATTTTTTTACCGATCATGGAGACGAGGCTCTCGATGAAGCGGTGCGCCGGGGCCGGTCCCGTGAGTTTAAATCATTTGAATGGAATTCGGACTTCGGTGATCCCGCCGGACCGGAAACGTTCGATGCCTGCAAGCTTGATTGGGACAAATCCGAGAAACCGGAAGGGAAGGCGCGTCTCGCCTTTGTTCGTGAACTGCTGCGCCTGCGGCGCGATGAATCGGCTCTCAGGGTCTTGGATAAAGACCACGCGACAGTCACTGCAATCGAGCAAGGGCCCGCGCTGGTTGTCGTGCGCCCGGGGGAGCGGTCTGAGGTGGCGGTTATCTTGAATTTTAGCGATGGCGATGCCGATGTTTCTGTTCCGCTGCCGGATGGGAATTGGGCGCGTATTCTCGATTCCTCCGATGAGCGTTGGGGAGGTCCCGGTTTGCTAACGCCGGAAATTGCGGCATCCTCGGGGGGGTCCAAAATCCGAATGCGTGCGAAATCGTTGGCGGTATTTCGGCGTGGGGTTGCCAAATGAGTCGCTTCATTTGCGTTCATGGTCATTTTTATCAGCCCCCGCGGGAAAATCCGTGGATTGAATCGATCGAACGTCAGCCGTCCGCGCATCCCTATTCGGATTGGAACGCACGAATTACCGCTGAATGTTATGGACCGAATAGTCGCGCCCGAATTCTCGAAGATCAGGGACGTATCTCCGATATTGTTTCCAATTACGCGCGGATGAGTTTCAATTTTGGACCCTCATTACTGGCATGGATGGAAACCGAAGCACCGAAGGTCTATGCGTCGGTCATCGCTGCCGACATCGAGAGTATTAAGCGTTTCGGAGGGCATGGCTCTGCGATGGCGCAGGTGCATGGCCACCTGATTATGCCGCTTGCCAACGCACGCGATAAGAAAACCCAGGTCTCTTGGGGAATACGTGATTTTGAAAGCCGCTTCGGTCGTAAGCCCGAGGGGATGTGGCTCGCGGAAACTGCGGCGGATACTCCCAGTCTGGAAGCATTGGCCGAGGCCGGAATAAAGTTTACCGTATTGGCGCCGGGGCAAGCTTCCCGCATCCGGAAAATCGGCGGTTTGGATTGGACCGACGTTTCCGGAGGACGGGTGGGTCCCCGTCGGCCGTATCGGATCAATTTACCGTCGGGTCGCTCGATTGCGGTTTTCTTTTATGACGGGGCGATCTCCCGGGGCGTGGCTTTTGAAAGTCTTTTGGAGAAAGGAGACCGCTTGGCGGATCGTTTGACCGGAGCGCTCCTCGACGACCGGGATGAGCCCCAGTTGGTGCATATAGCGACTGATGGGGAGACCTACGGCCATCACCATCGGTTTGGGGAGATGGCTCTTGCGTATGCTTTAGAAGCAATTGATAAACGCGAAGATGCGACACTAACCAATTACGGACAATTTCTCGCTGAGTATCCGCCCGAATATGAAGCGGAAATCATTGAAGCCACTTCGTGGAGCTGCGCCCACGGCGTGGAGCGCTGGCGTTCGGATTGCGGATGTTCCAACGGGAGTATTCCCAACTCGCATCAGAAATGGCGCGGACCGCTGCGTGAGGCTCTTGATTGGTTTCGGGACCGGCTCAGCGAGGATTTCGAGGCCTTGTCCGATGGCCTTTTTATTGATCCGTGGGCCGCTCGAGAAGATTATATCCGGGTTCTGTTGGATCGTAAGGAGTCGGTCATTGATGCTTTTCTCGCGGATCATACGGAACGAACGCTTGCGGGAGCGGAGCGCGTGCAGGCATTGCGCATGCTCGAAATGCAGCGTCACGCGATGTCGATGTACACGAGCTGCGGATGGTTCTTTGATGAAATTTCCCGAATCGAAGGAGTGCAGATATTGCGCTATGCCGATCGTGCTGCCTCCTTATGCCGGCGTTCCGGAGGACGCGATCACGAATCGGGGCTGCTGGAGCGGCTCGAAGCGGCGCAGAGCAATATCCCTGAGCAGGGCAATGGGC
>JBFIEP010000405.1:0-3310 GCA_041603335.1 Elusimicrobiota bacterium
AGATGGGCGCCCATTCGTTCTACACGGGCCGGACCATGTACACCGGCAACGCTGTGAAGACCTGGCATCTGCTGGTACCGAGCGCCGAACAGTACGAACTTTACTTCAAGACGCTTCACGGAAAGACGAAGGAGTATGACGGTCGGATGCGCGTCTACTTCCATGAAATGGGTCTTCTTGAGGAACTTCGCTACCGGATTAAAAACCCGGCAGCATTGTTCATCGTTTTGCCTAATGGTCTCGTGAAGCTGATCAATGCATTGCCGTTTACGTGCGGGGATTTGCGCAAAGATTCAGTGGTGAAGACATGGGCGAATTTTCAGACCGCATGGAAGCGCCCTGAAGTCGCGAAGTTTGTGGAAGACATGGCGACAAACGATAAGCTCACTGCAGAACTGCATAACTGGGTCGATCTCTCATGATAAAGGCCGTCGTCGCTGACCCGCCGCATTACACGAAACCCGAAAGCGCACCGCTGCGCCTTCTCAAGATATTCAGTGTCGTTCGTTACCGTTTCTTCCTCTATGCCGGGCTGCTTCCCTACCTCCTGGGCGCGGCTTGGGCGTTTACAATGGAGAAGACGTTTAACGCGGGTATTTTTTGGACCGGGTTCTTCGGTATTTTCTTATCGGTGGTCGGCGTCGAGGCATTTAACGAGTATTTTGATTCCCGGATGGGGACCGATCGCGTATTTAACCCGGAAGAAGAAGACCCCATCCCGGATTGGGTGCTGTGGCTCGGAATTGCGGCATTCGCCGCGGCGGCATCGATGGGTTTCTATCTGGCCAAGGACGGCGGTTGGCCGATTATTATGTACACCCTTCTTGGCGGCATGGCGGCTGTTTTTTATGTCGGCCCTCCGATTCGTTGGGTATACCGGGGCATGGGTGAGTTGATGATTGCTCTTTCCTACGGCCCGTGGATGACGCTGGGAAGTTTGCACCTCCAGACGCACGAGTTTTCAACGGGCGCGCTGCTCGCATCCCTCGTCCCGGGGTTCTTGATCATGGGACTGGCGGTCGTAAACGCGATTCCCGACTTTTATCAAGACCGGCTTGTCGGCAAGCGCAACATCTGTGTGCGCGTTGGGCGGAAGAATGCCGTGTCGGTGTATCTTGGGTTCGCCGCGTTGGGACTTTCGGTTCCGGTGGTTGGGGTTGTGTTGGGTTTCTTCCCGCTAACAACGCTTGCCGCGCTTGCCGCGGTTCCGTTGCTGATTCTTTCCGGCAAGGAAGCGGTTAATACCTACGACACCCCGCGAGAGTTTATCCCGGCGGTACGCTACATTGTCGTTTGCTACATCGTTGGAACCACGGCTTTTACCGGTGGTCTCATGCTGCACCACTGGATTGGGTAATGCGTAAAATTGACGCTCTCTCTGCACCGTTATTTGTCAGCTGGCAACTGACGCGGGATTGCAATCTCGCGTGTCTGCATTGCTGCACGGATTCAGCACCGGGAAAGCGTCTTTCTGGAGAATTCGACGCCAAGCAGGCGGCGACGTTTGTCAGCCAGTTGGTAGAAGCCGAAGTTCCCTATGTCATGCTTGCCGGCGGCGAACCCATGATCGTTAGTTGGTTCTGGGACGCTGTTGAAACCCTCGGAAACGGCCGCGTTCAGCTTAAGATCGAATCCAATGGTCATTTAATGACTCCCGAGGCTGCCCGGCGATTGGCGAAATATCCAATCCGGTCGGTTCAGATCAGTCTGGATGGAGCCTCTAATGAAACCTACGCCAAACAGCGGGTTCACGGCTCGCTGGAAAAGGCGATAGCGGGCTGCCGTGCTGTCACTGAGGCCGGACTTCCCTTGGAAGTCACCTTTGCCCCCACTTCCATCAACATTCATGAGGTGGAGGCGGTCGCTAAACTTGCTCATGAGGTTGGTGCTTTCCGATTTAATACCGGAAAGTTGATGCGCATCGGAACTGCCGCCAAGCTTTGGGACCGACTTGAGCCCTCCGCTGAGGAATATGCCCGATTTCAGGATACCGTCGAGAATTTAGACGGAATTTATAAAGAAAAGATGGAACTTTGCTATCTTCCTTGGAGTATTGAGGATGGTTTGTCAGATGGACTGTCCTCACCTCCTGCGACTTTGCAGGTATTGCCGGATGGCCGCGTGAAGGTGGCCGCACCGTTGCCGTATATTTGTTCTGATTTGAAGGAGCGAAGCCTCGTTGAGGCTTGGAATGACTATCGGAAGGCCTGGGACCTTCCGGAGTTTAAAGCCGCCGCTGCGCGTGTTTTGGAAGACGCGTCGCTAATGGCGGAGTCAAACGATTGGAAAAATCTTGTTGGCTGCGATCTCCTCGTGGTCGACTAATTGAAGTAGTGAAGGAGACAACACGTGGAAAAGAAGACCACTGATGAGAAGCGGGCTTGGACAAAGCCGTGCATGGAAGAAGTTTCCGAGCGCGTAATGGCCCAGCCGTACATCCGCTTCACCTAAGTAATACTGGAAGGGGGTGCTTCGGTACCCCCTTCCTTTATTCTTTTTAAATTATGAGCAAAGAAAAATCCGGCGACGGCGCGTCCGTCGCCGATTATAGTTCCCCTCTTTTTTTGGCCTGGCAGCTGACCAACCGCTGTGAGGCCAATTGTGTGACATGCTGTGAGGAATCGGGCCCCGATAAGGCTTGGAAAGACGAGATGTCCGAGGAGCAGGCGCTTAAGTTTGCCCACGATGCTGTCGCCGCCGGGATTCCTTATGCCGCTTTTGGCGGGGGGGAGCCTCTCGCGGTGCCTCACTTCTGGAAGATCGCCGATATTTTCGATAAAGGCGGCATTGGATTAAAGCTGGAGACCAACGGGCTGCCGATCACCGAAGAGAAGGCAGACTACCTGAAAAGCATTAACACCAACTGTATCCAGATTTCGATGGACGGGGCAACGAAGGAAACTTTTGATAGGGTCCGCCCGGGTGGGCGCTACGATGACGTTGTCGCCGTTTTAAAACGCTTGGTAAAGCGCGACCTTCAACCCGAGTGGGTGTTTGTCCCGAATAAACTCAATATAGCGGAGATTCTTCAAGCCTACGAAATGGCCGCCGATTTGGGCTGCCGCACGTTCGTGACCGGCCCGCTAATGAGATTGGGTCGTGCGGCGGAGGCCTGGGCGTCGCTGGGCCTTCCTCAGGATGTTTGGGAAAAGGCGGCGGATGCCCTTCGTGAGCGCGCCGCGAAAATGGGCGAACCGGTGAAGCTCAATATTTATCCCTGGGATATTTTGACCGAGATGACAACGCGTTTGGAAAGTCCCCAGGCAATGGTCCTGGTTGTTCCTAATGGACGCGCGAAGCTGCTAAACGC
>JBFIEP010000406.1:0-3306 GCA_041603335.1 Elusimicrobiota bacterium
GGTCGTAGGCGACCCAACCCTTAAGGCTGGTTCCGTCTTGGGTATAAGTTAATTCTTCAATTTTCATCCGATAAGAATTGTAACCTATTTTTAAACCTTGACGCTGAATGGAGAAGTCGGTAGGCTAGTTATCCATGGAGAAGCTTAAGCTTTGCTCGATTGAAGTCGAAGCCTATAGGCCCTACGGTGATTTATTGTCAGCGGGAGGGGAAGCTGTTTCTGCCAATCAAGGAACTGCGGATAAATTCATTGATCAGGCTGAATTGGTCAATTTACGCGCAGAGGCCAAGCCGAAGCTGAGTGTCTTCCGCTGTGCGCCCAAGACCGAAAATCCGTTGCCGATTAAATTGCTTGAGCGCCATGAGTATTCCACCCAGGTATTTATTCCAATGGGCGGGGCTAAGCGTTATCTCTCGATTGTAGCGCTCGGGGGAGATGCTCCTGATTTGTCGACGTTAAAAGCCTTTTTGGTCGGTGCTAAGCAGGGGATTTCCTATCGGCCGGGTGTTTGGCATGCGCCGATGACGGTCCTTGATCTGCCCACAGACATGGCATGTTTTGTCTATGAGGACGGTTCCAAAAGCGATTGCGAGATGTTCGATCTCGAAACCGCGTTTTCTCTCGCTATCCCCGAAGGCCTATAAACCCCTGGGCCGAACTACGGCTCCGTCTTTCCCGAAAGCCCCGACTCAGAATGAAGGATTCGTCATACCCTAATAGGGATGAGACGCCTCCTGGCGATCGCACTTTTATTTGCGGCATCCCATGCGGATGCGAGCCGTTTTCGTGCGCCCGTTATTCGCACTCCTGTTTCCAGGGTTCCAATTGTCGTCTCGGCGCCGAAGCTGGATCTCGTTGCCGCAAGCGAGTTAACGCTCCCTCAAATTGCATTGATCGAAAACCATTCTCTTGGGGGAATTGAAACAGCGACAGAATTTCTCGAACAGGAACCCGTTAAGGAGGGTGGTTATCTTTTAGGGATTAACGGCGATGGCCGCCATAATGAATTTGCCGAAGCCACCGGGTTAACGCCGTTTTTAGAAACCTATGTGGAACTTTTTGGTCGCCCGCATCCGGTCCGGACACCGGAATTCCTCGATTACATTACGCGCAGTGGTGAAGAGACCGTTTTTCTGGTCCCGCCCAAAGCGTTGACGCACGAAGACGCCAACGTCACGAAAGAAGAGCTCGAATGGTTTTTTGAAAACCCCGAAAGGATGAAGTCCGTTCGTTTCGTGTTCGGGGCATATGATCTTCCCGAAGTGAAACGAAGTTTCCCGGTTTCGCCCGATGAGCATCGCGTGGCTCAGCAGCGGAGGCATAATGCCCAGCGGGGTTCAGTGTCGCCATTTGTTAATTCGGATCCCGAGGAACTTCTCTCTGAATTCGAATCCGAGATTCAGCACGCACCGATGGTACGCGAACGGGCGTCGCGTGGAATGACGTATTTCCAGACCGAGGCCGGGACCTACATCATTCGGAGAATTTTGCGCGGTTATTTTCTCGAGTTTTTTCCGGAGGGGGAATTCGAGCGTCGTGAGGCCTTTATTTCCAAGCGGAATAACCCAAAGTTATTCAGTCGGGCGAATGGTCTTTCCTATTAGGTCGAATGACTCATCCAAATTTTCCGATCAGGAGTAAAATATAAGAGATGCGCCGAGCAGCAGCTGCCCTCCTCATATTATCCGTCTCGACGGCCTCTGCCGATGAAGGATTTTGGCCGTTCGGCCGCCCGCCCATAGAACGCATCAAGGCTGCTACCGGAGTCGAGATTACGCAGGATTGGCTTGATGAAGCCCGCCTTTCTGTCGTGCGTGTTAACGATGCGGGTTCCGGCTCGTTTGTTTCCCGTTCGGGTCTTTTGCTGACCAATCACCACGTTGTCGTTGATGTTCTTGAGACCCTCTCAACCGAGACCAACGATATTCACATTGACGGCTTCCGGGCGCTCACGCAGGCCGAGGAAATTCAGGTTCCAGTCGAGGTGCTTACTCTCGAATCAATGATTGATGTCAGTACCCGTGTCGCCGCCGCGATGAATTCCGCCGCGACGCCCGCTGAGGCAATCGAGGCAAGGGATGCATTGCTTGAGTCACTGGGAGCCGGGGATTACGATGATGAGGGTTTTTGGACCGAAGCTTCCCGTCATAATGATCAGGTTTGGCTGTACCGGTTTCGCGAGTACGAAGATGTCCGTCTAGTCTTTGCTCCGACGCGTCAGGCCGCCTATTTTGCGTATCAGGATGATCGCGTTAAAACCCCGGGCCATTGGCTCGATATGGTTGCGTTGCGGGTATATGGAGAAAATGGAGAGCCCTTGGAAACTCCCCATTATTTTCCGTTCGATTTAACCGGCGGGCAGGAAAACGAACCGGTGTTTCTGAGCGGATTCCCGTGGAAGACCGAGCGAGGTTTGTCGATGGCACAGACGAAACTCGAGAAGAAATTTATCCTCAAGGATTTTTACGAACGCAACGAAGCCCTTCGGGATGCCTATAAAGCGTATGCGGCGTTGGGGGGAAAGCAGGCCCGTGCTGTTCGCATGCGCTTGTGGGACGCGGAGGACGGATCCGGCGGGGATGATTTTATCGCGGCGTATTCCGACCCTAAGTTTTTAGCCCGTGAAAAAGCCGATGAACAGAGGGTCCGCGACGCCATTGAGGCTAGCCCGGTCTTGAAGAAGGAGTTCGGGACGCTTTATGACGATATCGAGGCGACTCAAAAAGAAAAAGAAAAAAGAATGGCCGAGTATCAGCATCGAGCGCTCGCGGCCGATAGTTCGCTTGCCCAGCTTGCAGTCGCGATGGTCCGTTACGCGCGAGAGTCCGCTAAGCCTGAGGCGGAACGGACGGAGGATCTTGATGCGCTCAAAGGCGAAATCCTTGAAGAGCATGATATTTTTCCGGGTCTTGAAGAGCAGGTGATTGGAGCCATCCTTAAATTAAGTAAGAAGAATCTCGGTGATAATGATCCCTTTGTTCAGGCGGCGCTTCAGGGAGCCGCGCCTGCGGATCTCGCAAGGCGGGTTGTCGCCGGCACAACGCTTGCAGATCCAAAGGAGCGCGAGCGGTTATTAAATGCAGGCTCCGAAGCTATTTTAAAATCTGCTGATCCGCTCCTTAAACTCGCTGGACGCGTGCGCGACTACGAGGAAGAGGTCCGTGAGTGGTATAACGATAAAATCGCCCCCTCCGAGGAGTACCAGAAATGGATGATGGCGCGGGTTCGCGCGGCGATCGATCCGTGGGCTTCTCCCGATGCGGATTGGGGGCTTCGCTTGAGTTACGGGAAGGTTCGCGGGTATAC
>JBFIEP010000407.1:0-3305 GCA_041603335.1 Elusimicrobiota bacterium
AAGGGGTTCGACGTGATGAACGCGAAAAATAAAAACTGCGGAAAGGTCGTTTTGGAGATAGGGTAATGGCGACAGACACAATCAATCGCATGGCATTTCTTGATGATGAAATTAAGACCCTGAAAGACGAGGGCCGTTTTATTACGCTGCGCATCCTTCAGGGTGCTCAGGAACCCGTCTCCATTATTGATGGAAAGAAGGTTGTGAACCTAACTTCGAACAACTATCTCGCCTTGGCGACCCATCCGAAATTGATCGAGGCCGCCAAAAAAGCGGTCGACGATTACGGTGTTGGAACCGCTGCGGTTCGTACGATTATTGGAACGATGGACATTCATGAGGAGCTCGAAAAACGGATCGCCGCCTTTAAGGGTACTGAGTCGGCGATTGTGTTCCAGTCCGGTTTTGCTACGAATGTTGCCGTCTGTCAGTCATTGATGACGAGCCCTGAAGATTTGCTTATCTCCGACCAGTTGAACCACGCCTCGATCATCGACGGGGGGCGCCTTTCAAAGGCGATCAAGAAGATTTACCCTCATAAAGACATGAACGCCTTAAAGGACATCCTAGAGTCGGAGGAAAGCCGTAAGGCGCGGCGTAAGATGATTGTCACCGATGGTGTTTTCTCAATGGATGGCGACATCGCCCCATTGCCTGAGATTATGGATCTCGCCGACAAGTACGATGCCTTTGTAATGGTCGATGACGCCCATGCGTCCGGAGTGATGGGTAAAAACGGTGCCGGGACGCCGAGCCATTTCGGTCTTACCGATCGCGTGCAGATCCAGATCGGAACCCTTTCTAAAGCGATTGCTTCCGTCGGCGGCTATGTGGCTTCATCCAAGAGTCTGCGGGATTACATGGTTTCTACGGCTCGGCCGTTCTTGTTTTCAAGTTCCCATCCGCCTTCGGTCACCGCGACGTGTTTAGCGGCGATTGGTGTTTTGGAAACCGAGCCCCGGCATGTTGAGAAGCTTTGGGCGAACGCGAAGATGTTTAAGGCCGGCCTTGAAAAGGCCGGCTTCGATACAGGGGCCAGCGAAACGCCGATTACGCCTGTCATGGTCGGCGATACGAAGAAGGCCACTGAATTTTCGAACCGGTTGTTTGATGAAGGTGTGTTTGCAATGGCGATTAACTTCCCGACAGTTCAGCGAGGCAAGGAACGCCTGCGCACAATCGTTTCAGCCGGACATACCGAACAGGATCTCGAGCTTGCCTTGGAGAAATTTTCCAAAGTAGGCAAGGATCTTGGAATCATTTAGCCGGATCTGCTAAAGTTATAGTCGCACCTACCGCCGAGGGGGTTTCCGCCCCGTAATACCGTTGTTCTTGAAATTTAGGCACTTTCCTGTTAAATAATAGGAGGCTGGTAGGCGTATCCATAGTTGAAAATGCGTAAACAGAATAAACGGAATCTCGCTATTCGAGTTGCCGGGGCGGCCGCCTTGGCTGCTTCTGTGCTTATGCCCCTCATTGCCTTTGCGGCGGATGGAGAGAATAACGACATCGTATACGATGTTTCTTATCTTTGGACCCGCAGTAAGGACGGTGCCTTCCGCTATAAAAAGAAGGTGGCACGGGTCCTTGGCCCCGAGGTTTCAAAGAGCTTGCTCGTTGTCAAACGGCGCCGATATTATGGTCTGGTCTACGACCGTGATTGTGCCGGCGTTGAGGCTTATAAGTTGGCGCGTAGTCATACAAAGACTTTGCGGGAGAACGGCCTTGACGGCGCCGCTCCGATGCGGTCAAGCCGCTGGGCCGTGATCGATGGGAAACCCCGTCTCAAGGATCAAATAATTCTAAGTGATGTCGGAGCGACTGCCGACCTTGAAGATGAGATCGAGCAATTCGTAAGGCAGCTTCGCCGCAGCGGGAAATTGCGCCGCGATGAAGTGACCGCGTGGTCGGTGTATGATTTCGCTTCAGGGCAAAAGCTCGTCACGATCAACGAAGATAAGCAGCTTCAAGCCGCGAGTATGATCAAGCCGTTTTTTGCGTTGGCGTATCTCCATGAGGTCCGCTACAACCGCAAGAAGTACACCCCTCACGCCAAAGAAATGATGCGTCGGATGATTCAGAAATCCAACAATGTGGCGACCAATTGGGTCTTGAGGGAGTTGGGAGGGCCCCATCGCGTCGATAGGCTCCTGCGGGCCAATTATCCCTCCATTTTTAAGAAGACGAAGGTTATCGAATATATCCCTGCGGGAGGGCGCACCTATAAAAATAAGGCTGCCGTTCACGACTACAGCCGATTTTTGTATGCCCTCTGGAAAAACGAGCTCCCGGGTTCTTGGGAGATCAAGCGTCTTATGAAGCTCCCCAGCGGCGATCGAATCTTCGACGGTGCCTCGAAGGTTCCTAACGGAACGATCGTCTACAGCAAGACGGGGTCAACAAAGCATTTGTGCGGCGACATGGGGATTTTAGTCGCGCGCGGCAAGGATGGTAAGCGGTACCCGTATACGGTCATCGGGGTTATCGAAAAAAGATCGCCCCATCCGAATTACACGACTTGGATCCGTACACGCGGCAAGGTTATCCGCGACATCTCCTCGCTCATCTACGAGCGTCTCGCGCGTCGGCACAACCTGATGCGCACTACTCAAACCGCGTCCGCGCGATAGCTGCTATAGCCGGAAGTGACGGCGGCCTGTAAACACCATTGAAAGCCCGAGATCGTCCGCCGCGGAGATAGCTTCTTTGTCATCTGAGGAACCGCCCGGTTGAATCAGTCCCACAACGCCGATCTTAGCGGCTTCCCTGACTTCAAGTTGGGTCAGAGGTCCGTCGCTTGCGATCACCCGGGGTGAGTTCGGAGTGACAACCGGGTGGCGTTCCTGGCTTTTCACAACGGCTAAACGAATGGCGTCGAGGCGGGTGACCTGTCCCCCTGCAATCCCCAGGGTTTGAAGGGGGGTTGCGAGGACCGCAGCATGGGTTTTGGCATGCTTGGCAACCCTCCAGGCGATTTCCATGGCGGCATTCTCGAGATCATTCGGCTTTCGTTGAGTGACAATCTTGGGTTGGCTGAGCGCTTGGGGGATGTCCTTGTCTTGAATCAGAACTCCTCCCGAAACGGTTTTCATCTCGTTTTCTTTGGCAAAAGCCAATAGAGACGGTAAACGTACCAGGCGGACGTCGCGTTTCGCTCTCAATAGCGTCAGAGCTTCGCCCGAAAACTCGGAGGCAACGATGCATTCGAGATACTCGGACGCGAGTGCTGAGGCTACCTCGACATCGACTTCACGATTAAACGCAGCAACGGCTCCCGTGCACCCGCTTGGGTCGGACTCGTAGGC
>JBFIEP010000408.1:0-3297 GCA_041603335.1 Elusimicrobiota bacterium
AATTGCGTGAGTTTGTTGAAAATCCCATTCCCGGGACCCGTAACTATGTTTTCGAAGGCTGGGGGGAACCCAAATTAGTGCGCGTGATATTCGAATTTAAACCGGAGCCGACAGAACAGCTTGTCGGGCGCATTAGCAAGGCAACTTCGAAATCTTTGGGTGATGCGGCAAAGCTTCGCAAGCCTTACACGCTAGCGCTGGAAGATGTTGATAACGGTACGCTCGCAAGGCTGAAGCGGCTGGGAAGAGATTTTGAGGAGTACGCGAAAGCCGATAAGAAAATTGTTGATGGGAAAACGGTGCTGCAATTGTTTTTCCCGTTCTCCCCGCCGGACGTGTTGGTTTGGAAGACGAATGAATCCGCGATGTGGTTAGGGGATGGGGAGGCGGGGATGGGAACCCCGGAGCTCCGGTCCGCCGTTTTTATGCGTGAGACATATCATCTCGCGTTGCTGTTCGGCATATTCACCTTCGTCCTGTGGCTCCTTCTCTTTTGGACGCCGCTGCTCGATAATATGCCGAACGTAATCCAAAAAACGGCCAAAGGGATTATGGGATTTGCATCTACCGTGTTATGGGTGCTGTATCCGCTGGGAACTTTCGGCTGGTTCTTCTTCGAAATTCGCCGCGCCGGTTATTTATAATTGGATCAGCCCGTCGGCTTCTTCGGCGGGTTTTGCATTTTGCGTTCCCGGCTTCCATCCCGTGAGGACTTCGGCAAAGGCTTGGGCGGACGGATACCGGTCTCCCGGGGATTTTGCGAGGGCATGCGCGACAAGGCTCTCCAGGGACGCTGGGATTTTCGCTTCGGCAGGCATCGGTGTTACGGGCAAGCTGACGTGATGCGCCATTTCCGCAAAGGGGGGTGTTCCCGTCAGCATTTCATAAAGGACGATTCCGACCGAATAGACATCGCTGTAAGGCCCCACTTCCTGTCCTTTGACTTGTTCGGGAGACATGTAAAGCGGGGTCCCCACTGCAGCGCCGGTTTGCGTCAGCTGGGTGGCACCCGTGAACTTCGCGAGTCCGAAATCAACGAGTCGAACCGAGAAGTTGTCGTCAAGTAAAACGTTGTCGGGTTTTATATCGCGATGGATGATGCCTTTGGTATGCGCGGCGTTGAGGCCGGCAAGCATCTGAATCGCAATTTTAATCGCCGTAGCGATTTCGAATTTCCCGCGGATTTTGAGGGTCTCCCGCAGGGATTGTGCGCGAACCAATTCCATTGCGTAATACGGGAGATTTCCCGGATACACGTCGAAAATTTTAATGACGTTGGGATGGATGACACCCTTGATTAGCTCGGCTTCCCTGATAAAGCGGGCTGCGGCTTCTTTTTTCCCTTCGGAAACCAGGGGAGACATGACCTTCATGGCGACTTCTTCCCCGCCCCGTTCGGTGTCCCTGCATTTGAAAACAAATCCCATCGCTCCGCGCGCGACGATGCGAATGTCTTGATACCGTGCGCCGATCACGCGTTTGGCGATGAGGTGAGCGATTTCCTCTCCGGAAACATCGGCAAGGCGCTGCTTGATCCCTTCGAGTCGAACCGACGCGTCCCGATGTTTCGCATCCGATGCGATAAGCCGTTCAAAAAGGGCATGCGCTTCATCGAGTTCTCCTACACGTTCCAGTTCAATGCCGAGCGCATAGCGTTGGTCGTTGGACATAATCCCCGAGTCCAACCGGGCTGCGGCGCGTTTCCCGCTTTCCTCGTCGCCTTTGCGTAGAAGGGAAATCGCAATAAGAAATTGAGCGGTGGATCGATATTCCGTGTCGTGTTCGGCTGCTTGATCAAAAAGACGTAATGCGTTTTCGAGGTTCCCGGCTTCAAGCTGCTCCTCGCCGGCGATGATTCCTTGGCGTGTTGTTTCGAGAATGTCCTCACCGCCTTGAGCGTCCTGCGACGCGAGCGCTTCGTTAACGTCTTCCACCCTCCAGCGCGTGCTGTAGCGTACGGCTCCTATCAGTCCGGCGGCTAGAACGATCCAGCCCGCGATTAGAGGGGGAGGGGTGAATAGTTTCAGCACCGGCACAACGGCAGCCGTTGAGAGTGTCGGTGGAAGGTCCCCTTTGGACAGCCCAATTCCGAGAAACAAGGCGGCTGCCGATTTCGCCGCAACCAATCCGGTCCCTGCCGTCCAGGAAAATCCCACGAGAAAGGAGCCGAACTTTTTAAAGAGTGCGCTGTAGATCATGAATACAACAAAGCCGACAATGCCGCCGCCGGCGATCGCCGTCGAGCCTGTCCCGAGTTGCGAATAGACATAAGCGCCTGCAGCGCCTCCGAACGCAACGGGGATTAAGAATTCCGCGCGCAGGACGGCAACGCCGATGAGCGTCACCACCGCCGCGGCGACGAAGGTCATAAGTCCGGCAGAGAGCATGTCGGGCATTTTCGCCCGGATCATGATGTATCCCCACGCTGTGGCGGCGACGATGAGGATCATAAATGCGCCTTTAAATATCGAGGGGAGAAGAGCGGTTGCCGCTGCCCAGGCTATGAGAAATGCGAGAGCGGAAATTCCGGCACGGAATGATCCCATCCCGGCCGTATGGGAAAACCAAAAGACGCAGACCGTCCCGACAATAAGCGGTACGAGCAGGAGCGGATACCCGCGCATATGCGCGAAAATTTCGAGCGGGTCGCGCGAAGCATTGTCCCAGGAATCGTCGAATTCCAGTTCGCCGTCGCTCATGTTTTAGGCGGTTCGAGGGGGAGTTCTGCGATGAAGGTCGTGCCCTGTCCTAATTCGCTCTCAAGGGAAATGGCGCCCCCGTGTCGTTCGATAATCGCTTTCACGATGGAAAGGCCGAGTCCTGTTCCCTCGTGTGATTTTGCTACATTCGCGGACCGAAAAAATTGGGTGAAGATATTCTTCTGGTCTTCGGAAGAAATGCCGACGCCTCCGTCCTTGAATCGGAATTCTGTCTTCCCGACGCGAATCGAAACGATGATTTCGAGCCGTCCCCCGTTCTTGTTGTATTTGATCCCGTTGGAAACGAAGTTGTCGAAAACGCGGCGGATTAGATTTGAGTCGCCTTGTACGGGGGGGAGTTTGTCCGGGAACTTTAAATCGACGGTGACGTCTTTCTTTTGTGCGGCGAGAGCCAGGCCGTTTATGGATTCCTGCAGAATCTCTACGGCATTGAGCGGTTTAAGTTCCAAATCCGTACGTCCGGTCTCCAGCCGATTGAGTTCCAGCAGTTCCTCGATAAGAACATTTGCACGGTTGCCCGCCGTCAGAATCTGATTGAGGCACTTGGAAGCCTGTTCGGGGTTTTTGAGCATGTTCG
>JBFIEP010000409.1:0-3294 GCA_041603335.1 Elusimicrobiota bacterium
AGCGGCGATGCTTTTTCTTCCGTTCGGTCCTCTCAATTCAAAGGCGGAGTCACCCCTGTGACGCGGGTCGTCCTCGACCTTGAAGGCAATGCCGCTCATCGCGTCTTTTGGAATGGACCTCATTTCACCGTCCTTCTCAAACGGGATTTCCCAATGGACTTAAGGGACGCCCTTGCCCCGCTTGCCCCGGCGGTCTTTCGTTCCCGATCACTTCCGGGAACCTCCCTTCCGCCCCGGCGAGGGTTGGTAAGGCGTTATCGGGGGACCCTTAAGGACCGGAACGGAAACCCCATGTCGGGGAACTATCTGCTTCGGTTTCATGCTAAGGATTGGACGGAGTCGGTTTACGTGAAATCCCGGGAAGGGAAATTCACTGCGCGGCTCGGAACCCATCAGTCCCTTCCAGAGCGTTATCGCGAAAATTCACTCACGGTGTCGGCCTCGGGTCCAGGCACCACCGGCTGGACCGTCTCTCCCCGTTAATCCTCCCTGGGCCCTACTGCCCAAACCCCGTCAGGCCTAAAGACTTGACACCCCGGTGCCAGTCTTTATATAAGAGTTGTAAGAGAATATGCCGGGCGTCAGGGCGCACGGCGAAGGATTCAGGGAGAAATACCATGACCAATAACGGAAGCAAGTCGCTCATCACGTTCCTTCTCGGCGTTTCCGCCGGCGCAGCACTCGGGTTATTGTTTGCCCCGAAGAAGGGCGAAGAAACTCGCCGCGATGTAAACGAATGGCTTAAAGCCAAACGCGAAGAAAGCGAAGAAGTGTTAGCCGAACTTCGAGAAAAAAGCGAAGTCGTACTCAGCGAGTTGAAAGAGAAAAGCAGCGAAGTCGTAGAAGAAATTAAGCATGCCTACCCGGAGCAAAAGGAAAAAGTCGTTTCCGCCATCAAGGCCGGCCGCGACGCACTCCGCCGCGAAGGGTCGAAGAAAGAGAAGATTGAAGCCTAAAGAAAGATCCTAAGCCGAGAGTTCCGGGGCCCTTCCGATCAGATGGAAGGGCCCCGGTTTTTTTGGTTGATCTTGTATGGAAGGGAGGCGCCCGCAGAGAGGAAGATTTGAATACCCTCCTGCAGCGGGATATCAGTCTCCACTACCTTCTCAGCGGGAACCAGGATAATATCGCCGATATAAACATGGTTCGTCGGGATATAGACGCAAAAACTTTTCATCGTTCCGCCATCCTTCGGAATCTCGGTTTCGTGCGTGACAAAACCTAATTGGTAAACGCCGGGGCGGGGGTATTCCACCATTACGACACTCTTAAAATGTAGAGACCCAGTCGGAGTAAAGGCTTCAGTCAGCTGCTTGACGGTTCGATAAAGCCAGTTAAATACAGGGATTCGCAATAAGATGTCTTCGACAACCTCCAGCAAATGCTGCCCCATCATCTTCGAACTTAAAAACCCGACAAGCAAGAGCAGGACCATCCCCACAGCGACGCCAAGTCCGGGGATATACTGGCCCAAAATCGGAGTAACAATCGGAGACAGCAAATTGTCGATCCATCCGGCGAAGGACCACAACAAAAATATCGTGATGCTGATCGGAGCAACAACGAGAAAGCCCGTCACCATATAGCGTTTGAGATTACGCACCGGATGCATTATCGACGCTTCCGCACGGGTTTTAGAGAATCGAGCATATCGAGAGCGCCCCTCCCCAAAGATTGGCCCCCATCGGCAGTAATCACTTCTCCGGTCACATAAGCTGCCGCATCGGAAGCTAAATATAAAACCAGATTCGAGACATCATACTCGCTTCCAAAATCTCCGGCAGGAATAGTTTTGAGCATTTTCTCGACCATCGCCTCATCCGGCCAAAGTCGTTCTCTGGTTTGGGGAGTATCGATGAGGCCCGGGGCGATCGCATTCACGCGAACCCCCTGAGACGCCCATTCGGCCCCTAGAGTTTTAGTGAGCGTCATCACACCGGCTTTAGCGGATGCCGACGGAGCGAGCCCGGGTGCCCCCATCCACGCGTATGCGGCGATAATATTGACGATGCTGCCCGAACCTTTGTCCAGCATATGTTTTCCAGCTTCAATGCATCCGTAAAATGTCCCATTGAGAACGATATCCATTACTTTCTGCCAGCGGACAGATGTTAGCATCCGGCTCGGCCGGATAAAATTAGCAGCAGCGTTATTAACGAGGATATCAAGGCCGCCTAGCGCGTCGCACGCTTTCGCGACAGAGGCTTTCACTTGCTTAGGGTCTGCGACATCGGTCCCTGAGCAGACCGCCCGGCGTCCAAGATCCTTAATTTCTTCAGCGACGAGTTCAAGACGTTCTACGTTGCGCGCCGCAAGAAGCAGGTCCGCTCCATGACGCGCGAGTTCCAGCGCGACCACCTTGCCGATACCTGTACCGGCGCCGGTTACCATTGCAACTTTTCCCTTAAGTATGTCGGTCCTGAAAGGAGAGAGGCTCATGTATTTTCCCAGCGGGGCTTACGCTTCTCGTTCATCGCGGCAAGCCCTTCTGAAGCTTCCGCCGTCGAAAGCAGGGTTTCAAAATCCCGTAATTCGCGATTCCAGACTCCATCATCATAGGCGCCTGACGCACGCCGCAAAGCAGCCTTCACCTTCGCATATGCGGTGGGGGCGCATCGAGCGAGGACACGGGCTTCTGCCGCACCGGCATTGGATACTTCCCCGCTTGGAACCAGTCGATCCACAAACCCAGCGGAGAACGCTGTCTCGGCCCGCAGGGTTTTTCCACGCAAAACAAGATCCTTAAGGATTGTCGGGTCTTTCGACATCGAGGCCATACGGCGGACTAGAATTTCCGTAGGCGATAATCCATAGCGGACTTCACTCAAAGCGATACGCCCCTTTTCATCCAATAGCCTTACATCGCACGCCATCGCCATAATCCATCCCCCAAGAATTGCCCGTCCCCCGATCGCTGCGACAGTCGGTTTGGGGATTTCCGCCAAATGCCGATGAGTGATAAGAAGCTTATGGAAGAGCTCGACGCGCTTATTTTCCGGCCTCCCAAATAAATCATCAAGGGAAAGTCCTGAAGAAAAATATTTCCCGCCCGCGGAATCCAGAAGAACGGCACGAATCGAAGCATCGGATGCCGCATCTTCGACGGCGTCATCCAGCGCAGATAACAGATCCTCGGTCAAAGCATTCGTGGGGGGAGAATCGAAGGTCAGACGGCGCACAGCACCATCAGTACTTACAAGAAGACCCGTCGTCGTTTTATTCATTCGTCATCCGTGGTATTGAGCGGTTTAAAAGATTTCAGCAGCTTCTGGTACGCCGGCGCGTAGTGTGCAA
>JBFIEP010000410.1:0-3286 GCA_041603335.1 Elusimicrobiota bacterium
ACGGTGTGGCTTGAAGAAGCGAATTTCGAAATTAACCAGTGGCAGGATTTAGATTCGGGAATCCGATTTACAATGAAAGGTTTCGGTGGTCCGGAATTCACATTGAGAGGCTTGCTCCCCGGGGGAGTCTACCGGGTTTTTGGCCCCGGCTTTGATAAACGCCTGAGCGCCGATTCCAACGGCATTCTTTCCGTCCGGTTTCCTGCGGTCCGTCGCGGCCTCATTGAGGGAGTTGTCCATGTGGAGGCGGCAGGATGATTTTTACGCGCCTCGAAGTCCTGCTGTATCTTCTTGGCATGATTGTCGGGGCGTGGGTCTTGTACCCGAGTGAATACACGCGGGGCTTGATGCTGCGCAAGCAAGGGGACCGCTCCGAGTCGATCGCATTTTTTGGGGATTATTTACGCCGTAATCCCCATCACAAAGGGGCAACCCTCGCCTTGGCGGAAGCGTTCGAAGATGCGGGGCGTCCCGAGGAGGCTGTATTGCCCCTCGAATCTTTTTATATGCACCGGCGAGGGGACTTAGAAACAGGGCGTGAATTACTCGCCCTCATGAAACGGACAGGGCTGCAGGCGCGGGCGGCTCAGTTCCGCTGGCGGCTTTCGCACGATCTTGAACAAAAGCCGCTTCGACCGACGCGCGCCCTGATCACACTCTACACAGACGCCTATCAGGACGCGACTTCCCGGCAGGATTATGAATCAGCAAAACGTGCCCTTCTTCGCTTGGCCGAAATCTCCGGTGAAAACGAAGCGCATCGTGAGAATCTTGTTCGGCTGCTGCTTGCACGGGGGGAATTGAAAGTAGCGCTGAAGTTTTTGAATGAAAAGTTATCCGAAGCTCCGCGGGATTTTGACTCGAGGCGTTTGGTTGCCCGCATTCATCGTTATCAGGGAAACCGGCTCAAAGCGGTTTCGGTGCTTGAAGCAGGAATTCAGCTCGATCCTCGAAGTGTTGCACTGTTGTCTGATCGAGCGACACTCTATTCCGAGATTCCCAACTGGGAACGTGCGGTCGCCGACTTCCGCACCTTGAGTAAACTTCAGCCGCGTCGTGATTCTTGGCTTCAGGAGCTGGGTTTAGCCTTGCTCAAGCTTGGTCAGTTCAAAGAAGGAATCGAAGTACTCAATTCCTATCTCGCGCGTGCCCCGAATGTTAAAAAACGATGGTGGAATGTTATTTATGCTCTCGATGATGCGAAGCGGCGTGATCGGGCGGCAGCAAAGTTAGAGGGATACATTCGCAATTTCCCGGATGATCGCGAGGGATATGAAATGCTCGCGTTTGAATACCACGAACTCGCCCGAACGGATGCCGAAATTAAGACGCTCCAGAAACGTGTCCGACGAGCGCCGAGGGACTTTAAGAACCGAAAGGGGCTTGTTGAATTGTTGATGCAGGAGGAGCGCTACGACGAATGCGTCAGCCACTATAACGTGCTTATTGCCCAACGCCCCAACGACCCGAAGCTGCGGATGTCGTTGGGCTATTTGCACGGTCTTCGCGGAGACCGGGAGGCTGCAGTAGTTGTATTCGAGGACCAGGTGAAGCGTTTCCCCAACGATAAGCGGGCGATTGATAAATTAGTTTGGGCTCTTAATAAAATTGGTCGCCGCGATAAAGCTATCCAAGTCCTTTCAAAACACTTAGGAAGGAAGCAAAAGACATGAGGAATTGCCTTTTAATTCTTCTCTTCGCCGGCTCTGTGATGCATGTGACAGCAGAGGAAATGGGAACCGATGAGCGTACACGTGCACTCTATCTTTCCGATCTATTAATTCGTGAGGGGCGCTTGGAGGAAGCGGAGGCGTGGGTGCGCAAGAATCAAGCAACCGATTCAGCCGCCGGGGAGTGGAACTTGCGTCTCGCTCAAATCCTCGCGCGACGCTTGCGCCATCGCGATGCGATTAAGCTTTACCAAAAACTGCTCGAGACCCGCAGTGATGACCCCGGGTTGCTGTTCTCTTTGGGAAACCAGGCTGTCGAAGCCCATGAGTATGCATTGGCACAGGAGGCTTTTGAAAAAGCACGTGAGATCACGGGAGATCCGAAGGCGGCGTATGCGCTCGCTCAATTATCCTTCCGTCGGGGTAATCGGATCGAGGGGCGGCGTTGGGCCAATCTCGCCCTCAAGGATCTCGAAGATCCTGCGGACGTCGAAGAAAAGCTTTTGCAGATAAAATTGCGGTCGATTCTTGGTTGGGAAGAAACGTTTGAAAAAGAATTTGAAGAGCTGCACGCAGAAGATCCTAAAAATAGCTCGGTCCTCGCATCATGGGCGGATTTAATGATGGATTTTAAGAAACTTGATAAGGTCGAAAAACCACTTTCCCTTCTTAAAAAAATTCCGTTGACCGAGATGACTTGGCGGCGACTTGAAGCCTCCCGGCTGCGTAGTTTGGGTCAATACGATGAGTTGGCAATTCATTTGACCGAAAGCATGAAGCGTTTTCCCGGAGAGCCGGAATTTCTTTACCTGCGTGGGGAGTCTGAGCGCCGCCGCCGGTGTTGGGCATGCGCCGAAGTTTACCTGTCGAGCGCGACGAATTATTTCGATAAGGAGCGGGAAGCGAAACGACAGCTTATTAGTGTTCGCGATGAAGGGCATCACTGGATCGGCCCATCGTTTCTATGGAGAGATTCTTCAAGTGCCGATCTAACGGGATTTGGATTTGGGTATCGCGGACTTCCGCGGCCTCATATTAAAGTAACCGCAGAGCCTGGTTTTGCCTCGTACAAACGTAAGGATGGAACCAAATCAGGCACCGTGTCTGGAATCGGGGCGACAGTTGAAATCCAGCGTGCGCTATGGATTGCAGGTATTTCAGGGGATATTCGACACGACGATGGACTATCCGCGGTCTCTCCTGGGATATACGGGAGTTGGCGTCCGACTGATCGTTGGCGCTTCTCAGGACATATGTTCGGTCGTCGACTGACGCTGAATTCCGTCGGAGAACTCGTGGCTGGGATACAGACGGATCAGGTAAAAGGAAGCGCTCGGTTCCGCCTTTATAAGCCCCTTTCGTTGAAAATCGATGCGAGAGCGAATCGCTTGACGGCGCGGGCCGGTGGCAAAGCGCAACAATTTTCCATCGTTCCTGGAGCGACTTTGCGCGTCCTTAATAAGATGATGTACTTGGCGCTTTCCTACGATTTTTACCATTTGAACGCTTCGAGTGATGCCGATTTTGATCGTGCTATTGGGATCACCACGCGAGCCCGGACGCATATCGGCACCTTATCGGCGAGCCGCTATTTTATTGACGACCGTTTCCGTCCC
>JBFIEP010000411.1:0-3270 GCA_041603335.1 Elusimicrobiota bacterium
CGATCTTAAGAGAGGTGGCTCCTTCAATCTGGGCGAGACTCTCGCCGATTTTCGCGTCATTATTGTTGAGCCACAGGAGTTCTTCCTGAAGCCGTTCCACCAGCTCTTTGTTCTGTTTCTCTTTCGGCTTACTCTCTTCTTTATGCAGCTTTTCGTTAAGATTTTTTCGCTGCCCCTTTGTTGCCTTACGCATTTGCTTGAGGGCCTGCAGCTCTACGGCGGAATTCTTAATCCCGGTTACCTCGAGGTTTCTCAGCATGGCTGCGATTTTCTTATTTTGTGTAGCGAGCGTCAGCTTCCGCTGGGCAACCCCAGTCCCCTCCTGCGTTTTCGCTGTCTTGACCTCGAATTCGGCAGCCGCTTCAGCTTTTTCGGCCTCAACCATCATGTTCTCGAGAGCCTCGCGCGCCACCTGTCGATTCATCTGAGAGGTCTGTTTATCAAGCCCTTCGATTCTATTTTGCAGGCTCTTTAACTCACCCTCAAGCACCTCAATTTCCTTCGCTCCTTTGGAACCCTTCTCATGCTTGGTTTCTTTCAGCCGGGATAACTTGATATTTTTTCCGGTCGCTTCCCCTGTCAGCCGGAATATCTCGGCAATCATCGTCTTCAGCTTTTTGGCATTGGGTCCGGTCGCCTCTGCCGCAAACTCATTGAGTCCGTTTAGACGTTCGGCAAACTGTCGGGTTACACGATGCTTAAGATACGCGTCAACAACAACCTCACGCGCCATTTGGAACCGGACGCCGGCTTCTTTTACTTTCGCTTCCGCCACTTCGATGGCGCTCGAATTCGGTTTTTTAGCTTTCTTCAAGAGAGCCAAATCGGCCTCGGCCGTCGTTAGCGCCCGTTTGAAATGCGCCTTGGTTTCGACCGTCGACTTAAGCATTGATTCCGATTGACTCAGGAGCAATTTAGATGCTGTCTCAGGTGCTTCCTGAACCTTCTTTCCATGAATGAGCTTGGCCTTCGCATCTCCCTGATAAGACAGGAAGCCGAATTCATCGCTTGCCATCGCTTCCATCATGCGCTTATAAGCCTCATACACCTCATTGCGCTTGGAAGTCGATTTCTCAAACAGATCGTTGCGTTCCTTGGTAAGCTCGTTAAGCCGCTCCCGCCAGCCTTCTGTCCGTTGATCGAGTTCTTTCCTTATTTCAGTCGTATTCTTCGTGAGCAATTCGCGGACTCGGAGGCCGGCTTGAATTTTGTTAACCCTTCCCGTCAACGCCTTTCCTTCCGGGGTCGCTTCAAGCCTCACTTTGACGGACTCAACCATCGCATCGACGCGGGCCGCTTCCGCCGCCGTCGGGTTCTTGCCCAGTTTTTCCGCAAGGCCTTTAATTTCTTTAGCGAGTTTATCCCCGCCCTTTATTTCCCGAACCTTGGTTGCGAGATCCAACAACTCCTTCATCTGCGGCCGCGTATCCATGCGGCTATGCTTGAGTGCCTGACTCTGCTGACTGATGATATCTTCCATCTCGGAGCGAATAGAATCGCGGCCGCGCAAGCGATCCAGCAACCCCGGCTTTTTCCCTTCCGGGACGGTCGCCTTGGAGGGGTCCTTCGCGACTTCAAGCAATTCCCTGCCGAGCTCTCCCACGCGCTTAGCGCTATGGGAATTCTCAACCGGTCGGGAGTGGAAAATACGGGTCTGCTTATCAACCATGTTCAACACTTGGCGCGATGCCGCATTTCGGAACGTTTTGGATTGACGGCCCGCGTGCTCAATAATTGAATCAACGATTTTAGTAACCCGGGCTTTTCCGGGAGAGACCGATGCGGTCAATTCCCCAAGAGTTTGGCGCACTTCACGGGAGTAGAGTCGGAGGTCGCCCGTTTCCATAGGTTCCCCGGAAGAAAATTCAATAAGCTCCTTCTGTCCTTTCGTACTCAAGACTTCACTGACTTTTTTAACGGAATCACGCAGCTTGAGTTCAACGCTTTGGAGGGTTTTTTCCACCGCCTTATGAGCGTCGGACCCGCTCTTTAACTTCGAAAGCTTCGTGCGCAAGCCGTCGATCTCGGAGGACTGTGTTTTTATGGCTTCCGCAGCTTCCAATAGGGTCTTCGTTTTACCGGAGGCGTTCTTTTCATTGCGGATCAAATGCTCGCGGAAACTCGCCGTTTCCGTTTGAAGCGCCTTCGCAGCGGGTGATTCACTTCGAATACCATTGGTTTCTTTCGCGATGAGGGTCTCGAGAGCCTCGAGCGACTTAGTAACACTTCCCGCCTCACTTATCTGCGTCTTCTTCGCGTCGAGAGCTTTGATTTTGCGGTCAAGCGTGGTTGTGCTTCCACCTTTCTTAACCAGCACGTCACGCTGCGTCTTTAAATTAAGGATTTCCCGGTTGATTGATTTAAGTTCGGCCGCCCTCGGCCCCCGCTGCAGGGCTTTGGCAGCCTCGGCAGGACTCTTAGCGGTCAACCCTTTTCCATGGGTTCTAATCGCTTCGATGTGCTCGAGCAGAATCTTGCCCCCGCCGTTACCCCAGGGCTTTGCCATCTTCATGCCCTCGACCATCTCAATCAGTCCGCCTCGCCGGGATCCGCCTGCTTTTGAAACCTTGCCTTCTACCAGATTCTCGATATACTCCAGCTGCTTTCTGATTGCTTCTGCGCGGATTTCGGCCTTAACACCGGTTTTAGTTTTCAGAATGTTGAGGTTCTTCACCATCCCGTCAAGCATTCGGATCTTTCCCGACAGAGCCGTGTAACCCGGATGGGTCGCCAACTTATCGGCATGAACCTGCATCGTCTCAGCCATATTCGAGAGCTGGATATTGAGTGCTTTATGGGGACTGTTGATGGCCGAGAACATCCGGCCTCCCATGGTGCGGATAATGTTGAGTCCTTCACTAATGCGGCTAATCGTCGCCAACTGCTGACCGATCGTTGACGCCGGTGCCTGGAAGGGCGCGTCAAATTCATCAGAAACCACATAGAGCTCATCGGTGTTATTGGATTTGATCGTCGCGTCCTTGTCTCCGCTGGAGCCAACCTTGCGCTGCGCCAACTCCGCGTTTAATTTGCTCCAGGTCGTGACTTTAATCTCTCCGTAGTTACGCGTCGCTTTTAGCTCGGCTTCCATCTGCTGGACGAGATTTTCTTGGGGTGTTAGCAGCACCGGCTTGCGGCCCAAGGCTTTCGCATCCGCCTCGATAAAGGACCACATGCCTTCGGTCGCAACAAGGGTTTTACCACCACCCGTCTTCAGCTTGAGGAAGATTCGAACCGTCGCGCTATCGGGATTCCCCTCAAGCAGCGAGC
>JBFIEP010000412.1:0-3269 GCA_041603335.1 Elusimicrobiota bacterium
ACAAGCAGAACGCGCGATTGACATAGGGGGCTCAGGTGGATATAATTTAGCAGTCTTAGGGTTAGATTGCTAATTATGCGCCAACTGGATCCAAGGGTCGCCGCTGACCGCAAGCGAAGTGTTCTGCAGTGGGTTGTCCACCACTACATTGAGACTTCCCGTCCAATCGCTTCTTCAAGTGTCGCTGATGCGAGCGGGCTTGATTTGTCCAGCGCGACGATTCGCAATATTTTAAAGGAACTTGAGGACGAAGGATATTTATATCAGCCCCATACTTCCGCGGGGCGGGTTCCGACCGATCGCGGCTACCGGATGTATGTCGACTATTTGCACGATGTTCAGCGTTTGGCCTCTACTGAGAAAGCGCGGATCGAAAAGCAATACGGAAACCGTCTCGAAGAGTTGGACCGTTTGCTGCTGCAAACCTCGAAGGTGTTGTCGCATGTCTCCCATAAAACGGCGCTTGTTCTATCTCCTGATTTCGATGGACAGACCCTTAAGCGTTTGGAGTTAATCCCGGTTGGACACCGACAGGTGCTTGCGATTATCGTGACTCAAACCGGTCAGGTCCGGCATTGGCCGATTAAGCTGACGTTCAACCCCTCCAGCGATAGGCTTAATGTTCTCAACCGATTCCTAAACGATCATGTGCTTGGGAAATCGATTTCCGAAGTTCGCCGCACGCTCACCGAGCAAATTGAAACCGCTGAACGGGAACTGCGTGAATTGCATACTCTCGCGAGTCAATTGCTGGAGGAGTTGGATTTAAATGAATCTCCGGAGAAGCTATTTCTTGAAGGGACGATGAGCCTGGTGGATGAAACTGCCGAGCTGGGGGATTTGGCTGATATACAGTCTCTCATGCGTGTCGTGGATGAGCGGAAGGCTATTTCCCAGTTGCTGCAGGAAGAAGTACGCAGTGCTGCCGACGATTCCGACAGCGATCTGAAAGCCGTTTCGGTTCGTATCGGAGCGGAGAACGCGATCCCCGAATTAAAAAATTTGAGCCTCGTCACGACGGTATACCGCGTGGGCGGACGTCCGGTCGGGGCACTCGGGGTGCTCGGCGGCAAACGGATGGAGTATTCCCGCATGATCTCCTTGGTCGATTATGTGGGACGTGTGGTGAGTCGAACGCTTGAGGAATGGAACGAAAATGAGCGAGACGGAAAATAAGGAGCCGGAAATGGATAGCGCGGAAGTCCCTGTCGAAGAGAAACCAGTCAAAGAGGCTCCTGTAGAAGAGGCACCTGTGGAAGCGTCGGCCGAGGCGGTTAGCGCACCCGATGTCGGAGCTCTTGAGGCGGAAAAGAAAAAGTATTACGACCAGCTGCTGCATTTAAAGGCCGAATACGAAAATTACCGCAAACGCGTCGATCGCGAAAAGCCCGAATTTATTCGGCATGGAAAGCTGGAAGTTCTCGAAAAAATGATCCCGTTGTACGACGTGTTGTTGGCGGCGCACGACCAGATCGCTACTTCCGACGGCGGCGAAGGCGAACTCGTGCGCGGCTTGGAAATGATTTTTCAGGAATTCACGAAACTCTTTGAAGCCGAAGGCGTGGCGGTAATCGCCTCGGTCGGAGAAAACTACGATTTTGACCGGCATGAAGTGCTCGGTCAGGTGGAGACCGACGAAGTTGCTGAAGGCATCGTCGTTGAGGAGCTCCAGCGCGGATATCTAATTGACGGCAAGGTCCTCAGGGCCGCAAAAGTTCGCATCGCAAAGAAAAAGGAGACACAATGAGCAAGATTATCGGTATCGATCTCGGAACCTCGAATACAGCCGCAGCGGTTATGGAGGGCGGCAAACCCTCAATGATTCCTTCGGCCGAGGGAACCAGCGTAGGCGGAAAAGCATTCCCTTCATACGTTGCGTTTACCAAAGACGGGCAGCGCATCGTCGGTGAACCCGCGCGCCGTCAGGCTGTCGCGAATGTGGGAGGAACTGCCGCCCGCTTCAAACGCAAGATGGGTGAGGAGTTTAAGTACGGCCTCCATGGTAAGGAGTATACGCCTCAGCAGCTTTCCGCATTCGTTTTGCAGAAAGTTAAGAAGGATGCCGAGTCTTTCCTCGGAGACACGGTGGAAAAGGCTGTCATTACCGTTCCGGCCTACTTCAACGACAACCAGCGCCAAGCCACAAAGGACGCCGGTCAGATCGCGGGCCTTGAGGTTGTCCGGATTATCAACGAGCCTACCGCGGCCTGTCTTGCTTATGGAATCGACAAGAAGGGCGGAGACGAAAAGATCGTGGTATTTGACTTCGGCGGCGGTACGTTGGACGTGACCGTCATGGAATTCGGAGGCGGCGTCTTTGAAGTTATGTCGACTTCGGGCGATACCCATCTCGGCGGTACCGATATGGATAACGCGATCATCGATTACATCTGCGACGAGTTTAAGAAGGAAACAGGAATCGACATCTCCAAGGATGAGATGGCGATGCAGCGGGTTCGGGAGGCTGCCGAGAAAGCGAAGATCGAGCTTTCGAATGTGTTTGAAACCGATATCAACCTTCCTTTCATTACGGCTGAAAATAACCAACCGAAGCACTTGGTGCACAAGTTGACCCGCGCCAAGGTTGAGTCTCTGGTTGAATCCATTGTTAATCGCTGCAAGGAGTCAGTTGACAGCGCTCTTAACGACGCGAAGCTCAAAACCGGCGACATCACCAAGGTCATCCTTGTGGGCGGCCCGACCCGGATGCCGATTGTTCGAAAATTCGTTGAAGACTACGTCGGCAAGACGGCGGAAGCCGGTGTTGATCCTATGGAATGCGTTTCTCAAGGGGCCGCTATTCAGGCCGCCGTCATGACCGGAGAAGTTAAGGACGTTCTTTTGCTCGATGTTACGCCGCTAACGCTAGGAATCGAGACGCTCGGGGGTGTCATGACTCCGTTGATTGAACGCAATACAACGATCCCCGTTGAAAAATCGCAGACCTTTTCGACTGCGGCCGACAATCAGCCTGCAGTGACGGTCCATGTTCTGCAGGGCGAGCGCCCGATGGGTAAGGATAATGTTTCGTTGGGTAAGTTCGACCTCGATAACATTCCGCCGGCTCCCCGCGGAACGCCGCAAATCAAGGTGACGTTTGCGATTGATGCGAACGGATCTGTTAACGTTAAAGCCGAAGATCTCGGGACGAAGAAATCCCAGCATATTACGATCACGGCAAAGAATAAGCTGTCCGACGATGAAATTCAAAAATTCGTAAAGGAAGCCGAGAAATTCTCCGAAGAAGACAAGAAGGTCAAGGAGAAGGT
>JBFIEP010000413.1:0-3269 GCA_041603335.1 Elusimicrobiota bacterium
CGATCCTACCAGCCCTTCAAGAAAGCGAAGGAGCAACGGTCAATCAGGAAACCGCCATAAAAGGTCAGCCTTCCGGAAAGAAAAATACTCCTGCGGACTCAATCCTAGGATCACTTGATCAAACGATGGAACTCGTTAACCAATCGATGGAAACAAATGATTTCCACGCTGCGGGAGACTCGATCGGCGCATTATTTGAAGGCAGCGGCAACCGGAAAGAAGGAGGACAGCTTCCTGCATCTTCCCCTCCCGCCAACAACAAGGGAGGCTCAACTCCCAATGACTCGGGAAAATCCAACAAATATCCGCACACAACCGGAGTTGTCACCTTAACCCAGCTGCCCATGCCCGGCACCTCGCTAAGATTCAACAATACGTCCAACGCTCCGGCGGCATTAAAAACCGCTATCGCACACGCAGTCAAAGGGGAAAATAACGGATACGTCATAATCACTTCCCCTATCGGGATTTCCGGAAAGTCCAAAACAGCGATTCTCGCCAAAGTAAAGCCCAATGGTCCCAATAGCGTTTTACTGCAGGCTGAAGCTCGAATTCAAATAGCAAACGTTTCCGGGAAGGCTCATGCAGGAATTCAAACGGCCACCATTTCGAAAGTACTCAAAGAGGAGAAATCAACGGGGAATGAACTCCAAGGTGAAGAGTACGGCGAAATCATGGCCCAAATTTTCGATGACATGATGGCAATGGCCGAAGTCCACCCGGAAGTAGGAGACCTCGCCGAACAAGTCCTCGAAATGGACCAGAACAGCGCCTTAAAAACCCTTTTCGCCAACGTGAGCATTGAATGGCAGCACAAGGTTATCGGATTTGATTCAAAACTCGATCAGCTCAAAGTAATTTCAGAATCCTTTTCCGTAGGAAGAGAATACCTGAACAAATCGGACGATAAAGACCTGGACTTCCCGACCCGCATTAAGAATGCAAAACTTCCTCCCGAAGTGGAAAAACACGCCCTTGAAGAAGCCGCCGCCCTCGAAAAATCCAAAGGCCAAGGCGGCGACGCAAAAATCGAACAATGGCTGGAATTCACTCTCGGACTTCCTTGGAACAAAAGAACGACGGACAATCTCGATCTCGCTCACGCACGCTCCGTGCTTGATCGAGATCATTTCGGGCTCGAAAAAGTAAAAACCCGCATCCTCGAATTTCTTTCCGTACGAAAACGCCTAAAAAATAAAAAAGGAGCCATCCTCCTATTCACGGGCCCTCCCGGCACCGGAAAAACTTCAATTGCCAAGGGTATCGCTGAAGCCATGGGACGCGAATACGTAAGAATTGCGCTGGGCGGCGTAAGCAACGAATCCAAAATCCGCGGGCACGGGCGAACCTACCAGGGATCAAAAGCCGGAGTGATTCTTGAAACCCTGCGCAGGGCAAAATCAAAAAATCCGATCATGGTTTTAGATGAATTGGAAAAGATGCCGACCGAGGGGAGCGCCAACGGCGATCCCATGGCGGCACTCCTGGAAGTTCTTGATCCCGAGCAGAATCACGCCTTCACGGACCACTACCTGGATCTTCCGTTCGACCTCTCAGAAGTCTTATTCATCGCGACGGCTAATGACCTCAGCCGCATTCCGGGGCCGCTTCGCGACCGTTTGGAAATCATCGAGTATTCAGCCTATACCGATGGAGAAAAAATCGAGATTGGAAAAAAATATCTCGATGCGAGAGCCCGAAAGGAGACCGGATTAACAACCGAAGAAGCCGCGCTCTCAAGAGATGGACTAGCGCACTTAATTCGTCACTACACAATGGAAGCCGGAGTCCGGAATCTGACCCGCGCCATCGAAGGACTTTATCGAAAGATCGTCGCAAAAATAGAAACCGGAGAAGGTTTTGACCAGAAAGAACTTTCCCCGGAAGCGATTGATTCCCTCATTGGACCCGCACCCATCGGGGACGGGAAAAAGGCAAACAACGCCGTCGGAGTCGCAAGCGCCCTCGCTGTCAGCGGCGCAGGCGGAAGCATCCTCCCGATTGAAGTCAACGCCTTTCCCAACGGGAAAGGAAAGGTTGAGATTACCGGAAATCTCAAAGAAACGATGAACGAGTCCGCTCGAGTTGCCATGACGGTTGTCCGCTCGAAAGCACAATCACTAGGGATCGATGATGCCCTTTTCAACACAATGGACGTTCACATTCACGTTCCCCAAGGCGGGACCCCAAAAGACGGTCCCTCCGCGGGGATCACCCTGACGACGGCAATCAGCAGCCGGCTCACCGGCCGGCCTGTTAAAGCGGGCGTCGCCATGACAGGGGAAGTGTATACCAACGGCGAAGTACATGCGATTGGCGGTCTTAAAGAAAAAGCCATGGGTGCCGCAAAAATGGGCTACACAACCGTTCTATACCCTAAAGACAACGAGAAGGATGTTGCCGACATTCCCGAAGAGGTCCGAAACAAACTGACTTTGATCGCAGTCGAACATATCGATGAAGTGCTGGATTTGGCTCTTGAAAAAGAAGCTGCGGGACCGGCTCTTCAAGCCCCCTCAAAAGCTTCGCCGAATAAATTCAACAAATGGTTGACAGGGCTTCTAATCGGCGGCGCAGCGGTTGCAAGCGCGGTGGGCGCCTATGTGGCAGGCCTGATCTAACCGTCAAACACCCCGTTAGCAATGCTAAACTAGGTCCTATGGACCGCCAACAGCTCCTTCAGGCGTCGGTGCTGTGTTCTCGAACGCTGAGGGCCAATATAGAGTCTGTAGACTCGCCGAATGGACGGCCGCGCTCACTGCTCAGGCAGGATTTCAGCCTCGCAGCCGGCGGCCTGATGCGAATCGGCGAATTTCAGGCCGTCCGGGATACTCTGGACTCCATTCTCCCCACTCTACTGGACTCACCCTCCTTACTAACCCGAATCACGCGGACTCTCTTGGGGACCAAGACCAAAGAACCCTACACTCTGGTAATCTCGTCGGCATGCCGCTATGCCCGCGAAGCCGATCAACCGGCCTGGGCCGGACTCGTCCAGCCTAAGCTGGAGCAGGCTCTTGCAGCGGCCACCCCCTCAGCTTCTTCTAATTTCATGACGCAGCTTCAATACTGGAAGGCACTTACCTCTCGGTCAGACCTACTCCGATGGGTAGGACGCACTCGAGAGGGAAACGCACAGCACAGCGAAGCGACCGCATTCGCGCGAAGAATCGATGATAAATTTTGGGACGAAACGCGCGGATTCTACTGCGACTCTCCCAGACATCCGAATCTGTCCTGCGATTCGAATCTCTCCGCCGTCGTTTTGA
>JBFIEP010000414.1:0-3253 GCA_041603335.1 Elusimicrobiota bacterium
CGCAGGCGATCTTGAGCGCGCCATAGGATTCACCGGTTAATTCCGCAGGCGGCTCCTGCATCGGGGAGTGCACCGGGGCATCTTCATCCTGCCCCGCTCCCCATTGCTTGTAGACCGAAACCGTCGAAATGAACACATAACTTCCAACACGGTCTTGAAAAAACTCCGCCGATGCGCGGACCTCCGCAGGAAGGCGGCCATTGACGTCCACGACCGCATCCCAGGTCCGCCCCGCCAGCTTATTGAGATCCCTTGCACGATCGCCAAGGACGCGTTCAACGGAAGGAAATAAATCAAGTCCGGTTTGGCCCCGATGGAACAAAGTGACCTCATGGCCCTCGGAGAGAGCCGCCTCCACAATATGGCGTCCCACAAATGCCGTTCCCCCAAGAACCAAAAGTTTCACGCGACGCCTTTTTTAAGGCAATCCTTGGCGAGGAGGCACGACGCACAATCCGGATTACGCGCGTAGCACGCACGCCGACCGTGCCAGACCATCCCATGGCCGAAGAAATTCCAATCCTTGAGATCGACGCACTTCATCAGATCCTTCTCAACCTTAACGGGGTCTTTTTGAATCGTCAGGCCGAGGCGATAGGCCACGCGTTTCATATGCGTATCAACGACGATACCCTCCGAAAGATTGAAAGCGCTTCCCAGAATCACGTTTCCGGTTTTTCGGGCAACCCCCCGCAGGGTAAGTAATTCGGCCATTGTTTTAGGCATTTTCCCGTTGAATCGCTCGAGCAGGGCTTTCGAGAGTTCCTGGATGGACTTCGCCTTTGATCGAAAAAATCCGGTTGATCTAATAATGCCCTCAAGCTCTTCAATATCGATCGTCGCGAAATCCTTCGCCGTCCTGCATCGCCTAAAGAGTGTTTTTGTCACGACGTTAACGCGCTTATCGGTGCACTGCGCCGATAAAATAGTCGCTACTGCGAGCTGGAGCGGCGTTTTAAAATCCAGCTCGCAGTGCGCATCCGGGTACAGCTTCTTGAGACCCCGAACGGCCGCCCGCGCGCGCTTTTTACGATTTTCCAGCGTTGTCATCATCGCCCTTTTTAGACAATGGATAGAAATAGACACCCATAAACACAGCGTTGTCGAAAAAGCCTTCGACATGTTCCCGCATCGCATACACTCCTTGGGGATGGACAGTATAAAGCTGCGGAACCTCCTCGTGTCCGATTTTGGAAATTTCGAAATACATTTTTTCCCGTTTCGCGGGATCCACTTCGCGAACAGCCGCATCAATCAAACGGTCGAGCTGCGGATTGCTGTAGCCCTGCGCGAGTGAATACCGTCCCTTGGAGTGGAAATACGGAAACGCAAAGTTATGCGCATCCGGATAATCGCCTGTCCAACCCCGCGAGAATAACGGCATAAGCCGCTTTTTAGCGCGATCCAAATAAGCGGCCCATTCGAGCCCGCGCATATCGACTTGGAATTTGGGATTCAGCGATTCAACGCCCTTCTTAAGGATTTGGCAGGCGTACTCGCGGGTATCGCCGCCGGTGTTATAGGTTAATGTAAAGCGGAATCCATTTTCCCAAACCTTGCCGCCCCAAGCCTTCTTGAAATGGGAAATGGCCTTTTCTTTGTCAAACGAATACTTCGGGCCGTTCGGATCGTACCCGAGAAGCCCCGGGGGAATGGGTCCCCGAGCCCGGGCCGCCTGCCCCTTAAAGGTTTGCTCGATATACGCGTCATAGTCGAATGAATAGGCGAACCCCTTTCGAAGGTCTTTGTCCGTAAAGAAATCCTGAGGAATCCCCTTTCCATCCAGCGCTCCCGATCCAATGTCGGGGTTTCCCTTCGGGTTAATATCGAACGTGAAATAAAAAGAAGGATCCGTTAAAAGCCGCGGAAGTCCGTCACGAACCACAACATTAGGGATACCGGCAATTTGCGAAATAAACGGACGGGGAACTTCGATAATATCGGCGTCTCCTCCCTGCAGGAGAAGCTTGCGTGTTCCGAACTCAGGAATAGAAAGCACGTTTACACGGTTCAATTTCGCCGGCTCCCGCCAATACTTATCGTTGCGCACGAGCAGGAGCTTGCGTCCCACGCGATCCCACCTTTCAAGCAAAAACGGTCCTGTTCCGCTCATTTCATCGAAAAATTGGGTGGACTCGCGTTCCGGGTTATTGAAAAGCTTCCAACTCGCGCTATTTCCATCCCAGGCGGAACGCGCAATAGCCCAATTTTTACTCATGACGTATGACCAGCGCGCCATGATCGAAAGAAACGGTGCAAAAGGATCTTTTAGCGTCACGACAACGTCGTCTCCATCCACCCGAATCGCCTTTTCTACGTCGGCGAAATCGACGATTATTTTTCCGTCTTTGTCGCGTGTGCTCGCCAGACCGAGAATCGGCTCCAAAAGCAGGGACGAGGGGCCGCCGGAGCGGTCGGTCAGGATAAATCGCATGAGAGAATACCGGACATCCTCAGGCGTCATGGGCGAGCCGTCGTGAAACACAACACCCTTTCTAATCGGAAAGCGGTATTCGCGGCCGTCTTTTGAGATCAGTCCGTTTTTCAGACTCGGGACCTTCGTTGCGAGCAACGGAATGATCTTATCGTTGCGATCCCCTTCAAACGCAAGGAGCGTCTCGTATACATTAAAGATAACGCCCTGACTGACAGCATCATAGGGGTATACCGGATCGAGACTCGTTATTTCCCCGGTCGCGGCATAGGTAAATACGCCCTGGGCCGGGGTTGATCCGCAGCCATGCAAAGGAAGCGTCAGGAGCGCCGACAGCGCGAGCAATCGTTTCATAGGGGCACCTCAATAATTTTAGAAGGAGATTTTGCGCCTTTAACAAGACGGAGACGCTTCGCGGGAATCCGAAACTTTTCGCCCATCAACTCCAGGACGGCTGAATTGGCAAGCCCGCGCTCGGCCGGCGCCTTAACCCATACTTCATAGTGATCTTCCGCCTTCTTGGTGACGGAATTTTTCTTCGAGTCTGGGTGGACGCGGAGTTTGATGAGCATCGTCGGCTCATCTTACTTTTTCTGCGCGTTAATTAGGATTTACTGCTGCCCCGCCGATCCACATGAGATCCACGGAATAACCGCATTCATCCTTTTTACAGACGACTCGAACGATATTTTGAGAGGAATCCAACGAAGGAGCGCCAAATTTTTCTTTACAATCCGGGCACTTTGAGTCCTTCAATGAGACCCTCTGCGGGATACTAATCGGAGTGTGTTCCTGTGCTTCCATGGCTTCATGGTACCC
>JBFIEP010000415.1:0-3251 GCA_041603335.1 Elusimicrobiota bacterium
CATTCTGAAAACGGTGGGGGGAATCAAAATCGGGATATTCGGGCTGGTGACATCGCATGTCCCGGAAAAAGTTTTCCCCAACAGCGTTTCCAGTCTTGTTTTTGATAATGAAATCAGCGTCGCAAAAAAAATAGTTTCCGATCTTAAGAAACAGGGTGCCGAGATTATCATTGGGCTAACTCATGTCGGCCAAGAGAGTTCGGACCGGCCGCCCTTTGAGGGTGATATCGCCATTGCCGCTGCCGTGCCCGGGATTGATTTAATCGTGGGGGGACACACCCATGACGCGATTGAGGTTCCACGGGCGGAGCCTTCCGGGACGTTGATTGTTAATGCGGGCAGCTATTTGAAGACGGTCGGCGTGGCAACGCTCGATTTCGATGAGGAGTCCCATAAAGTCGTTTCAAAATCGGGGGAAGTGCGAAAGTTGTGGGTGGATGAAGTCGGCGAGGATCCCGAGGTGAAGGCTATCGTCGATCGTTATGCACAGAAGGTGGGGCGTGAGCTCGATGTTGTTATTGGGCGGGCCGCAGTTGATCTGGTCCAAGATCGCAAGCGCCTGTCTCCCGCTGGAGCCTGGTTAACCGATTGTGTTAGGAAATGGACGAAAACGGACCTCGTAATCCAAAATGCGGGAGGGATTCGCAGTGGACTGTCGGCTGGTCCGGTTCGCATGCGCAATATGTTCGAGGTTATGCCGTTTGATAACTATCTCACGACCCTCTATATGAAGGGGTCCAGTATTCGTAAAGTTTTCGAGCATGGGGTTTCTTTTGCTCCCCATATCGTTCAATTTTCGGGTGCTAACTTGGTGTGGGATGAAGCCCGGCCGAGAGGCAATCGAGTGTTAAAGGTCTCAGTTCGAGGGCGCCGCTTGCGTGACGATGAGGTTTATTCGGTCACTGCTTCGGATTTCATGGTTTATGGCGGTGACGGGTATAAGGCGTTTTCGGAAGGGACTGATGCGGTTACCTCTCGCGATCTTGTTCGAGACGTGCTATCGTGGTGTGCGCGACGGTATAGCCCGATCCAGAAACAGGATCTATCCAGGGTGAAGAGGAAGTAAGTCCATGGTATTGAAAGCGGTTAGAGACAAAGCGGATAAAACCTGGACCCTATTTAAAAAGACTCTTGTTTTCATGAGTTGCTGGGGACTCGTGTTCTCTTTGGTTACGATTGGGGAATTGCGGGTCGGTTTTGATTATGATGATACGCTGGTCTTCTCCACGCCTGCCTTTACGCGGGCGTTTAAGAGCGCTAACCAGCCCTTTAGCCCCGGATTTTGGAAAGTGGTCAATACGAGTTATGATTTGGAGACACGAAAGGTCCTCCCGTATGCCATGGCTTGGACGTTTCGGGTGTTGGGTTTCCGGGTTGCGCTTCTAACCGCGCGGCCTAATCACGGGGGAGACGCGCTTCGTAAAGAGTGGCGCTACCTTGCCAGCGACTTTATTTTTTCCAACGGCAGTGCCAATAAGCACCGGCATCTCATGCAGGGAAATTACGTTTTGTATTTCGGTGATTCCGATTCCGATATCCAGCAGGGTCGAAAGGCGAGTGTCCTGTCTTTTCGCATTCGCCGAAGCAGTAAATCCTCTTACAAAGAGGATTATAATCCCGGCCGGTTCCGTGAATTTGTCATACCTTTCACCGAGTTCTAATTACCATTATTTTTAAACGTTTATTTTTGGACCTATTGCATGTTCCTGATGGGCGTTTGTATAATTTTCTTATCCTAAATCGGGCTGATTGTGGCCAAAATGACAACACTTTATGACCTCTAATCAACGAAGACCTCTTATTGCTGGAAATTGGAAGATGAATCTTGATCTCAAGGGCGCAAAAGCTCTCGTGTCGGGAATCTCGGATGCCGCCGCCCGGGCCAATGGCGTCGAGACAATCGTCGCCCCCCCGTTTACCTCACTTGCGGCAGTGGCCGAAGCGGTCAAAGGGACGAAAATTCGCTGCGCTTCCCAGAATGTTCACTGGGCCGATAGCGGGGCGTTTACAGGTGAGTGCTCTGCCGCCTCTTTGAAGGAGCTTGGGGTCCAGGCCGCGATTATCGGTCATTCCGAGCGACGGCAATATTTTGGGGAGACCGATAAGACGGTTCACGATCGTCTCTCTGCGGCTCTAAAGGCAGGTTTATTGCCGATTGTGTGTGTTGGGGAATCGCTGGATGAGCGCGAGGCGCAGGAGACATGGCGCGTTCTTGAAACCCAATTAAAAGGAGCGTTGGATGGCTTTGCTCCTACGGACCTCTCGACGCTTGTGATTGCTTATGAGCCGGTTTGGGCGATCGGAACGGGGAAGGTGGCAACCCCCGCCCAGGCTCAGGAAGCACACCTCTTCATTCGAAAAAAAGTCGCATCCCTTTATAGCGACGAACTCGCTTCCGGAATGCGGATTCTGTACGGCGGTTCTGTGAAGCCGGATAATGTAGATGAATTAATGTCGCAGGCTGATGTGGACGGAGCCTTGGTTGGCGGGGCGAGTTTGCAGGCAGATGGATTTTCCCGGATTATTGGTTTTCAGGTGCCTGCCGCGAGTTGAAAATGAGCGGATTTGGGATCGATTCCGCCGCGAATATTGTCTCTGAATTGGAGACGAGTATCGCCCGCTCGAAGCATCCCATTCCGGTCGGAATATCCAACCGTCATTTTCATATTACCGAAGAGCATTGGCGAATCCTTTTCGGAGAACAGGATCCCACCGAATACCGCCGCATTTTGCAGCCCGGTTTCTGGGCCGCAAAGGAAACGGTTGATGTCGAAGGTCCTAAGGGGCGGATAAATCGCATCCGCCTCGTTGCTCCGTTTCGCAGTAAAACCCAGGTTGAGATTTCCCGGACTGATGCTTCCGCACTTGGCATTAAGCCGCCTGTACGGGGCTCGGGAAAGCTTGAGGGAGCGGCGCCGCTTCGCCTGCACGGACCGAAGGGACATGTAGACGTTGAAGACGCCGCGATTATCGCCCAACGGCATGTCCATTTCAGCCCCGCCGATGCCGATAAATTCGGAATTAAGGGTGGGGAAATGCTGCGCGTGCGCGCTGGAATTGGCGGTCCCCGCGAGATGGTGTTTGAGAAATGCCTGGCCCGCGTTTCGGATAAATTTGCTTTGGAGTTCCACGTGGATTTGGATGAATGCAACGCCGCGTGGCTAAAACACGGAGATTTCGTACACATTGTGTAGGTGTCAGGCTTTGCTTTATTGCTTTTCTAGAAAAGCAATAAAGCAAAGCCTGACACC
>JBFIEP010000416.1:0-3251 GCA_041603335.1 Elusimicrobiota bacterium
GCAAAAGAATTCCATGAAAAGCTTGAATATGAGCTCTTTCGCCGATACTTCAACCTCCTTCTCTTGGAAAAAAACGAGAAAGCGGTGTCCTATGTTACCGCGGCCAACTATGAAAAAGAAAACCCAAGCGCTGCTCTATCATTAGCGAAAAATTCGATAACCCGAAAAAAAGGCAGGATCGAATACAAGGTAAATGGACATGAGGCCCACTACACCGCCCCCGACCAATCGATCGTCATAACCCTTCCGAAATATTTTACTGCCGACGCCGACAAAGAACTCACCTACACACGCGGAGTTGATAAAATCGCCGATCTGATCAATGCAAACGTGCTCCCGCGGCGGATAGATAAGCTAAAGGACGATCTCCTTGTTGAAATTGAACGACGACAAACGAAAAGAGCTAAGGCAGGGAAGAAAGTAAAACGAACACGCGAGCAAATGTTCAACAAAGGGAGAATTATCAGAAAGGGAGACGATTTCTTCTTCAAGAAGGGCTTTAAGAAAGTAGAAATCATCCTTCCGCCCGACAGCACCGAAAACATCTACAAACGGGAAGTCAAAAAATTGGCCGATGTTCTGATCAAGGATTCCCGTTAAACTTACCGACGATCTCAATCTCACCCATGCCACCCTGAATATTCTCAATTCCGGATTCCAAGGCAGCTTTGTTTTGACAAGGATAAAGTTCTAGCCCTGATGCCCAAGGCTCAGTAACTGTCGATTCGATTCAGCCAACCCCGCAGATATCGCCGTACCGTAGGATCATCTTGAACCCGCCGCTTAAGCACGTACTTCGCGCCCGATTTGAAGCGCTGCAATCCATCCAACCCGCCGAAGCGCTCCATTTCGATAAGAACCTGGAATAGCCCCCACCCATGACCGTTCGCAGTCCTCTCTCCCGGCTTGAGCCCTTCGCCTTTAAACCCGACATAGTCGAGCATCGCGACCACACCTGCTTCCGAAGCGGAGACGGAGTCTATGTTGCGCTGTATGACGCCCGCGCGAACCGGATCGTGCTTCACCAATGCATCCAAACTCGCCCGAAGGCGGGCAATTTGAAAATCGGCCTGAAGCAACAGGATATCGCGCCGCGCAAAAAATGAACGAAGTTCTGCTAACTCCGGAGAATTATCACGGGAAAGAAATTGCCGTCTGCTGCACCATGGAGCCGGCTGAATTTTTCCTGCTCCATCGGCACGCAAGACAGCTGGGAGAGAGGCGGCTGGTAGGCCCTGCTCATGCACCATCCAAGCGATCAGGGTCGGGAGGCTTTCATCAAATCCGGGCTTTTTACCCCCGCATAACTCATAATCCGGATACCAGAGGTAATGGGCAGCCCCGATCGAAGCAAAGGATTCACCGTCATTCCATTGGGCCAATCCATGGACGGTTCCGCCTGCTTCCCGCTGCCAAATCAATTTTATGATCTCGAGTTTCCGCGATTGGGGGAAATCCGGAATCGGGCCGGCAACAGAACCGGCGGCGGCGAGGACTAGCGGCAGCAGAGCGCGCATGCCTCAACATGATATCATGCCTCCATGGCACCCGAACCCGCCCAATCTGTCGGTCTCCTCGGTTTCGGCCGTTTTGGTCAGGCCTTCGCAGAACTTTTGCTGGACACCGGCATCACTGTTTCCGCCTTTGATCCGCATAGCCCGGTCCCTAAATCACTCGAAGCAGACTGCCCTGGAACCCTCGCCAAACGTTCCGACATTGTGGTTCTCTGCGTTCCCGTTGATGGGATCGAATCCGCTCTCGAGTCGCTGGCCCCTCATCTCAATTCAAAACACCTAGTCCTCGATGTTGCCAGCGTAAAATACGGCCCGGTAAAAGCCCTTGAGAAAATTCTCGGGAAAGACGTGCCCTGGGCCGCGACCCATCCCCTATTCGGACCGACGAGCATTGCACGCGATGAACGTCCGCTGCGCGTTGTTGTTTGCCCGAATGATAGTCACCCTCAAGCCGCCACTCGGGCGAAAGCGCTCTACGAAGCCGTGGGTTGTGAAGTTATCGAAGAGAATGCCGACGAACATGATCGCGTGATGGCAAAAACCCACGCACTCGCATTTTACGTAGCCAAGGGGATGCTCGAAATTACCGGGGACGACCCCATTCCCTTCGCGCCGCCGTCATTTAAAGCGATGGAACAAACAATCGACGCAGTCCGTTCCGATGCCGGCCACCTGTTTTTCCCTATTGCCCACGGCAATCCGCACGCGGCCCAAGCCCGACAGTCCCTGCTTGCATCGCTGACCCGAATCCACGAAAGCCTTCACAACGAGGGGGCACGCCGCGCAGAACCCCAAGCCCTCCCCTCCGAGAGGCACGCGATTCCCGAACCCGTGGAAAAAACGCCTCCTCTTTCGGAAACCCGGGAACTTATCGATGAACTCGATGCACAAATAATTGCCCTTCTTGGGAGAAGAGTAAGGCTCGCGGAACGTGCTGCCCGATTAAAAAGCGCCGCGGGACTCCCCGTTCGTGATTCCGCGCGAGAGGAATCCCTTCTGGCAGAACGGCGCCAACAGGCTAAATCCGCCTCATTGGACCCTGAAGACATCGCCGCGATTTTCGATGCCGTCATGCAATTTTCCAGAAACGCCCAAGATAAGTACTTGAAGTCCGGACGAGGTCCTGTTACACCATAAGGGTAGCTATGAAATTCATAACGTTATCTCTGGCAGGGTTTCTTGTGTGCACTGCGCTGACCCGGGTGGATGCGCAGAACCTCCGAATTCCGCTCATGGATGAAGAAGAGGAGGACGACCTCAAAAACGCCAACAAACGACTAAAGGAACTCCAGCGGCGCATTAAACGCAAAGACATTCCCCCGATAGAATTTGAATTCAACAAAGCGGTTCTCCGTCCTCACTCGAAAAACACGCTCGACATGGTAGCCGATTTACTTTTCGAATATCCGCAATTCAAGCTGATGGTATTCGGCCACACCTGTGATATCGGATCGGATCGATACAACAAATGGCTCTCACAAAAACGCGCAGAATCCGTAAAGGCCTACTTAATCGAAGTCGGCGTTATGGGAGAGTTCGTTAAGGCGAAGGGTTTTGGCGAAAGCAAACCCCTCGTTGCAAATGATTCCGAAGAAAATCGCGAAACCAACCGCCGCGTAGAATTCGTAATAACCAAACGCTGGTGGGACTCCGTCTTTTAGGTGTCCTTTTAGGTGTCAGGCTTTGCTTTATTGCTTTTTCAAAATGAAAAAGCAATAAAGCAAAGCCTGACACCTA
>JBFIEP010000417.1:0-3239 GCA_041603335.1 Elusimicrobiota bacterium
GCTCCAGAAGGCTTCAAAACCGGTTTTTCGTGTTTTTGCGAACTTTCCGAGACACCCCTTTGCTAGGATTTGGACATGGCAGAGACCTTTGGAGAGGCTTTAACAGCAGTCCGCGAAGAGTCGGGATATGCATCTTCTCGTGCATTTTTCAACAAAAATGGAGGGGCCGGATTCTTCGAGTGCACCTACCGTCATTACCTCAATATCGAGGGGGGGAGGGCCCTTCCCAATGTGGCCCTCACGCGGCGGATTGCCTCTGCACTGGGTTTGATCACCGAGAGGTCCTCGGCCCGGCGATTTGTCATGGGCTACCTCCAGAGCCTATTTAAGGATGAAGACATGCTCCACTTGGTCTCTTTTGGGCTCGCCGACGCCAGAGACGAACTGGAACAGTCGAAATCTCCCTTGGTGGAGGCCATGTCCCGGGTGAACCAGGAGAGGATTTTTGATCTCTCTAAGGAACAGTCCAAATGGATTCTGAAGTCCGCAGAAAACTACTGGGCGTGGACCATCCTTGCACACGATAAATCTTCCTGGACCGCAGGCCGGCTTGCGGAAGCCACCGGATTTGATGAGAAGGCGATCGGAAAGGCGTTGCGCGAACTGGTTAAATTGGATTTGGCGGAGAAGGAGGGAAAGGCGGGTTTTCTCTGTCCATTAGCGGGACGCGTTTTCCAGCATCCTAATACCGTCGTTTATACAAAGGGCTTGGAATCCTTGAGACGCTACCGTGACGGGATGGCGGAGTCGAAAGGAAAAACCCTTATGCGCTACGGATTTTTCTCACGCGGTTCCGAGCGTGAACTCCGAAACTATTTCGACTATCTGATTAAGAGTGTCCAGGGTGCGGAAGTGGTGTCAAAACAGACGGCGACCAAGGACTCAGTCTTTTTTGAAGTTGAAACCGTTGTAAAGCGAATCCTTTCGCTTTAGCCAACTCGTTCCATCAGGGTCAGCCATTGCCGTTAGCATGACCGAAATTTACCTAGAGAGCAATCGTTAGCCTGTGGCATCCCGGCCCTGGAGGTGCTATATATAAGGAATATGGTTGCGTTTTGGACTTTGATTGCCTCAATGCTCATAATGACGATTTCCCTTTATCGGGCGGCGCGCAATCTTGCTATGGCTTCGGAAGGCGTCTTACGGACGTCTTGGCGTATCATCACCGTTTTTATCGGTGGTTTTTTAATTGGCTACGGTATTTTCTCAATTCAATTGTGGGCGGGTTCTGTTCCCCCGGAAACGGGAAAAACTGTATCGGGTGTTTTCTTTACGGGTGCCGTTTTCGTTCTTTTCATCGTTGAATTAGTATCCCGCATCGCCGTTTCCACGATTAAAACCGCCTCCGAAGAACGGGACCGATTTTTTGACACAGCGGTTGATTTGATATGCGTGGCGGGTTTCGACGGGTATTTCAAAAAAATAAGCCCCTCCTGGGAGAACTTGTTGGGGTTTTCGCGGGAGGAACTTTGTTCCAAACCGTTTATAGATTTTGTTCATCCTGATGATGTTGAGCGTACGAAGCAGGAGGCTAAGAAAATCTCGGAAGGGGCGAAGGCTATTCGTTTTGAGAATCGGTACCGAACAAAGGATGGGGGCTGGGTTTGGCTGTCCTGGAGTGCCGCGCCGAATATCGAAGAGCGGATTATGTATACGACCGCTCGCGATATTACGGATCTGAAATCGGTGCAGGACACTCTAAGTTCGACACAGGAGCGTTTTACTCTTGCTTTGAAAGGATCCAACGACGGGATATGGGATTGGGATCTCCGAACGAACAAGGCCTACTTCTCTGAGCGCTGGAAGAGCATGCTTGGATACTCCTCTGAAGAGATTGAAGATGGGTTTGAGACCTGGCGGGATTTGCTCCACCCGGAGGATCGGGACCATGCTCTTGAAGTTGTCCAGCAATATTTGGAAGGTGAAATTGAAATTTTTGAATTGGAATTCCGGATGCGGCATAAGAACGGCGACTTTCTTTGGATTCTTTCGCGGGGAGCGGCGGTTCGCGACGAAAACGGGAAGGCTCTCCGCCTAAGCGGCGCGCACACCGATATTACCGAACGCAAACGCGCCGATGAGCAGCTGCGCAAACTTAACGATCAGCTCCAAGCGGTGCTGGATACTCCCGGTGACGTCATTATCGCCTGGATGGATCAGGATGGAATTTTCCAGGGATGGAATGGAGGTGCCGAGCGTGTTCTTGGATGGACAGCCGGGGAGGTTATCGGAAAGAAAACGCCTGCGATCATCCATGACCCGCGTGAGTTGGAAGAACGCGCGGCCACGCTTTCGGAAGAACTTGGAAGGAGCATCTCGCCGGGATTTGAACTGTTTTACGAGTTCAGCCGCCATCCCCTTAGGCGTATGGCCGAGTGGACATTTTTCCGTAAGGATGGGACGACGTTTGCCGCCCAGCTGTATTTGAGCCCCTTCAAGGGACCGGATGGGGAGATCTCCGGAATGTTGGGCGTTGCCTTTGACGTGAGCCGACGCCGCGAAGTGGAGGAGGTTTTGCGATCGGCGCGGGATCAGGCGGTATCCTTGGCTCAGGCAAAAACCGAATTTTTAGCGAATATGAGTCATGAGATACGAACCCCAATGAATGGTGTCGTGGGTATGGTGAATCTACTGCTCGAGACCGGATTGGACCGTGAACAACGGGATTATGCGGAAACGGTTCACAGCTCTGCCCAATCTCTACTGGGGATCATCAACGATATCCTCGATTTTTCAAAGATTGAAACCGGAAAGCTCGTGCTCGAAAATCTGGAATTCAATCTGACCGATTGCATCGAGGATGTTGTTCAGTTGCTTTTGGCGGCGGCGCATGCGAAAGATATTAGGCTGTCTTGTTTTATTGACCCGACGATGCCGCGTATTGTTCGAGGGGATGCCGGACGGTTGCGTCAAATCCTTGTGAATCTGCTCGGGAATGCTGTCAAATTTACCGAATCGGGCGATGTTGTAATTCGCGTCGTTTGGACTCAGGGCGAGGGGAGCCCGCTTCGCTTTGAAATCCAGGACTCCGGACTGGGAATATCAACGGAGGATCAAAAGAAACTTTTTGAGGCATTCACGCAGGTGGATTCGTCCATGAGCCGTCGATTCGGAGGAACGGGGCTTGGTTTAGCGATCTCTCAATCAATCGTAAGTGTGATGGGCGGTCGGATCGGAGTAGAGAGCGAAGAGGGGCGCGGGAGTTTGTTTTGGTTCGAAGTGGACTTCCCCGTTGTGGA
>JBFIEP010000418.1:0-3239 GCA_041603335.1 Elusimicrobiota bacterium
CCTCGCGCGTGGAAAAAATGATTGCCGATCCGGCTATTTTCCGCAAATTCAACGCGGATATCCTCGCAAAAGCGAAGGAATTATTCGGAGAAGAACGTGTTGAATTCGTCCCCGACAAATATAAATCCCAGGCCGAACGCCGCGGCGTACTATACTCCGTCTTTGACACCATCGGAATGGATTGTGATTTTTACGTGGAAGTAAAATTGGGAAGGCCCGACAAACCGCGGGAGGCCGTCTACCTCCTGACCGACTACGACATGGAAGAAGAGTTTCTCTGGGTCGACCCGTTTGGTCCTTATGCCGCCATCAGCCTTTATGAGAAAGAAAAAGCCGGAAGAAGCGGCAAGAAATTGTTCTCCGCGACCGGCACCATCGTCGGCATCCGCGACACGAAAAAAGTCGGCGAACGCGGCCTCGATCAAGCCGTAAGCGGAAAGGTCCCGGGAGAGCGCTACCCGCGCTACGAAGAGGTATTTCGCGTCATCGAGACCGACAGTCTCTACTGGATCACCGAGCGGCATTCCCTGGAACCCGGGCTTTTTGAAGCAGAATTCGAAAAGACAACCCGCTCGATCGCTCCAAAAATCGCGGACCGCCTCGCCGCGACCATCGCGAAATTCGAAATCGTCGCTCAGAAGAAGATGCGGCCCCGCCGCAAATAACCTAGGTCTTTAGTCCCAATTACATAAGGACCCTTAGACCTCGGCGCGATCCGGTCCTTTGGGGTACTATAAGAGGGATGAGGTGGTGGAGGGGGCTATTGAGTGCACCCGCCGTCCTGGCCCTTGCTGTCATTGCAAGCCAGGCACGGATTGACCTGAACGACTCATTTGGCGCACTCAATATTGAAACGAAAACCGGTGCCGCGTCGATAGACGGCACCGCCGCGCAGTTCAAACCGCAGCAGCGCCGCAATATATTCCGTCTAATCAGCTGGAATGTCCAAACCTTCGGGGGAAATATCTCCCCCGAGCGGGAACGGGCCTACAGCCAGCTCCTGGACCACATGTTCTCCCGTTCCCGGTCCTCAAAGATTCTCGCGGTTCAGGAACTCGCCAACGATGCAGGGCGGGATATCTTCTCCAAGCATCTTCCCGGCGGACCCGATCGCTGGAACCCGTCCTTTCAGAATACCAACGATTCACAGGATAACGGATTTTTCACCCAACGCCAGGTTTCAGTCAACTGCGAAGAATTCATGTACGCAAAAATGGGGGAAGACGGCCGATGGCGGTCCGATCCGGAGCGCATTGTACACCCGGTCCGGGTATCCCACATGAAAATGGGCAGCTTCGATTTCACCCTCATCAATCTCCACCTTACATTTGCCAAGGGGGATTCAAGCGCCTCTATTCGGGAGTTCCAGCAGGTTCTGTCATGGTTGTCCGATTACTTCTCCGATCCCAACAGCGATCCCGATGTCATCATCACCGGCGACTTCAATCTCAACAGCGCGACCCTGCATTCCGTCATGCAGGAATTTCCCCAATTCCGCTACAACTACGATGAAGACGGTCAGCCTGTTCCAACCCCCACCACCATGGTAACGCTCATCGACGAGCCCACCTCCCGGTCCCGAGGGGTCCCGAAAAATAACTACGACCACTTCATAATGACGGCCGACACCTATCTCGAAGAATATGTCATGGGATCAGCGGGCGCGCTGACCCCGAAATTGCTCGAAGCGATCGAGGAAGAAAACGAGGTTTACGTGTCCGACCATCTCCCCATTTCATCAGGATTTTTCACGTCGGGCAAAGGCAACAACGGCGAACTCATTGCTCCCGACTCCAGCGTTTCCAGCGCCGCCGGCGCCTGCTCCTCGAAAGCGGTCTACGCCTCGGCCTCCCCGGTCCCCGATCCGCGTCTTCCCTAACTCCCAGCAATAGGTTAAAATCGCCCGATGGCAACCGTCGGCCGTGATCATTTAAGGAAAGAGGGACCCCGAAAACTCACCGGGACCGCTCTTTACGTTGACGACATCTCCATCAAAGGGATGTGGCATGGGGTAACCGTACGTTCGAGCGTTCCCCACGCAAAAATAAAAAATATCCGTTTCCTAAAGGGATTTCCGTGGAGACAGGCGGTTGTTGTGACCGCTAAAGACATCCCGGGAGAAAACTGCGTCCACCTCATCGAAGATGATCAGCCCTTACTCGCGGACGAAGTTACCCAGCATGCTCTCGAGCCGGTCGCCCTGATTGCCCACGCAGATCGGGCAACGGCCTACGATGCCCTTAATTACATTGAAATCGATTACGAACCCTTGCCCGCCGTTCTCGATTTTGAAAAAAGCAAAAAGGTTTTAAAGAAGTTCCGGATCAAAAAGGGCGATGTAAAAAAGGCAATGAAAAAAGCGTGGAAGACCGTCACAACGACCTTCCGCGTCCCCCACCAAGAGCAGGCGTATATAGAAACCAACGGAATGATCGCCTCGTTTGAAAAAGACGGAACGCTCGTGCTCAACGGTTCCCTGCAATGTCCCTATTACATCGTAAAGGCGATGCAGCCGATTTTCAAGCTTCCCGAGGAAAAAATCCGGGTCATTCAGGCCGTCACCGGCGGCGGATTCGGCGGAAAAGAAGAATATCCGAATATGATCGCCGGCCACGCGGCGCTTCTGGCGAAGAAAGCCAAGCGTCCCATAAAAATGGTGTACGATCGCCACGAAGACATGGCGGCAACAACGAAGCGCCACCCGGCTGTTATAAAACACAAGGCAGGTATCGATAAAAAGGGACGTCTCGTCGCGCTGGATATCGACATAACCATGGACGCGGGAGCCTACGTCACGCTTTCCCCGGTCGTCCTCTCACGCGGAATCCTTCACGCCTCCGGTCCTTACGAATGCGCCGATGTCGACATTAACGCGGCGATCGTCAAAACCAACACCCCCCCCAACGGTGCGTTCCGCGGATTTGGAGCGCCGCAGACTCTTTTCGCCGCCGAACTCCAATGGGAAAAACTCGCGGAAGCATCAAAAATCGACGCGGTTAAGCTGCGCGAAAGAAATCTTGTAAAAATTGGATCAGAACTTTCAACGGGACAAATTCTCAAAGAATCCGTCGGCCTAAAGAAATGCGTCGATACCGTTCTAAAGCGCTGTAAATACAGCGCTCTTCGCCGCGATCATGAGAAATGGAATAAGAAAAAAACCGCTCCCACCTGGCGCGGCGTGGGATTTGCTGCCGTCCATCATGGATCAGGATTTACCGGAAATGGGGAAGTTTTTCTAA